>DAHVFK010000642.1 GCA_027317055.1 Betaproteobacteria bacterium
ACCTGGGCCTGATCGGGCTGTCGCAGTTCCTGCCCTTCATCGTCCTCATCCTGCCCGCCGGGCACGTCGCCGACCAGTACGAGCGGCGGCGCGTGGTCGCGGCCTGCTTCGCGCTGATGGCGGCCGCCGCGGCGCTGATGCTCGCCTACACGCGCACCGGGGTGGTGGCGGTGTGGCCGGTGTTCGCGATCATGTCGCTGTTCGGCGTCGCGCGCGCGTTCTGGATGCCGGCGGCGCAGGCGCTGCTGCCGAACCTGGTGCCGCCCGAGGACTACGGCCGCGCGCTGCCGCTGTCCTCCTCGGCCAACCAGATCGCGCGCATCGCCGGCCCCGCGCTCGGCGGGCTGCTGTATTTCGCCGGCGCCGAGGTGGTGTACGCGACGGTCGCCGCGCTGCTGGCGGCGGCGTTCGGCTTCATGCTCGGTGCGCGCGCGCTGCGGGGCGCGCCGGCGCTGCGGGTGCCGCTGTCGTGGGCGAACCTGCTCTCCGGGCTCGCGTTCGTGCGCTCGCGCCCGGTGGTGCTGGGCGCGATCTCGATGGACCTGTTCGCGGTGCTGTTCGGCGGCGCGACCGCGCTGCTGCCGGCGTACGCGGGCGACATCCTGCACGCAGGGCCGATCGGGCTGGGTTTCCTGCGCACCGCCTCCGGGATCGGCGCCGCGCTGTGCGGCCTCGCGCTCGTCGTGCGCCCGATCCAGCGCCACGTCGGGCGCTGGATGTTCGGCGGCGTGGCCGCCTTCGGCTTCGCGACCATCGTGTTCGGCGTCTCGAGGAGCCTCGCGCTCTCGCTCGCCGCGCTCACCGTGCTCGGCGCGGCCGACATGCTGAGCGTCTACGTGCGCCAGATGCTGGTGCAGCTCGCCACGCCCGACGCGATCCGCGGCCGGGTAAGCGCGGTAAACTCGGTGTTCATCGGCGCCTCGAACGAAGTCGGCGAGTTCGAGTCCGGCGTCACCGCGGCATGGTGGGGCGTAGTCCCCGCGGTGGTGGTCGGCGGCGTCGCGACGATAGTCGTCGCCGCGACATGGACGCGCCTGTTTCCCTCGCTGTGGCGGATTGCGCGCTTCCCCGGACCGGAGGCTTGACGTAGTGGCGCGCAGAGGCGACCCGAGGCGAAACACGCTGGGTAAGCTGAGCCCGCCGCGGCTCGGCCTTTCATTTCCGCGCGAGCGGCTGTTCGAGCGGCTCGACGCCTGCGCCGGTCAGCCGGCGACCTGGGTCACAGGGGCTCCGGGAATGGGCAAGACGACGCTCGTGGCCACCTACCTGGAGGCGCGCCGCGCGCGCTGCCTCTGGCTGCAGATCGATGGCGGCGACGCAGACCCCGCGGCGTTCGCTCATTATCTGGATGCGGCGGCCGGCCACGCGGCGTCGCGCCGCCGCAGGCAGGCGCCGCAACCGACGACCGACGACTTGCGCGACGTGCCGGGGTTCCTGCGTCGCTGTTTCCGGCGCCTTGCGCAGGCGCTTGACGTGCCGTGGGTACTGGTGCTCGACAACGTGCAGCAGTTCGGCGATGCGCCTGAACTTTATGCCGGTATCGCTACCGCGCTCGAAGAGCTGCCGCGCGACGGTCGCGTCATCGCGATCAGCCGCAATCTGCCGCCGCCCGAGTTCGCGCGCGCGCTGGCGAACCAGCAGATCGTCGTCATCGACGCGCCGGCCTTGCGTTTTACGCTCGAGGAGACGCAGGCGCTGGTCAGCCTGCACCAACAGGCCTGCCCCGCCGCCCAATTGCAGTCAGCCACGGACGGCTGGGCCGCGGCGATGATTCTGGTTCTCGCCGCCGGCGGCGGATTAGC
>DAHVFK010000643.1 GCA_027317055.1 Betaproteobacteria bacterium
GGCGTGCGCTGCGTCTCGGTCTGCGGATGGCGGGCGGACTGTCCGAAGCGGGCGTGCACAGAATCGTGGCATCGCGCCCGTTCGGGTCGGTGGATGATCTTGCGCGCCGGGCTGCGCTGAATCGACGCGATCTTGAGTGTTTGGCAGCGGCAGGTGCACTTGCTTCGCTTGCCGGACATCGCCGGGAAGCCCATTGGCGCGCAGCCGGGGTGGAGCATGCGTCGGATATGCTCTGCAACGCGTCGGTGCGGGAGACTGCACCGACGCTCGCTGCGCCGGGGGAGGGCGAAGACATCGTTGCCGATTACGCGAGTCTGGGCCTGACCCTCGGAAGGCATCCTCTCGCGCTGCTGCGCGATCGCCTTGGACGCCTTGGTATGCTCACTGCCGGGCAGTTGAATTCGTTGCCGCACGGACACATTGCGCGTGCTGCGGGGCTGGTTACTTGCCGGCAGCGGCCCGATACGGCGAGCGGCGTGATTTTCGTCACTTTGGAGGACGAGACGGGTTGCGCCAACGTGATCGTTTGGCGCGATCTTGTCGAGCGACAGCGGCGAGAGCTTCTCGGCGCACGGCTTCTCGGCGTGCAGGGAGTGATCGAGCGCGAAGGCGAAGTCGTGCATCTCGTGGCGCGCCGATTGTTCGGCTACGACAAATTGCTCGGTTGTCTGACCGTGCATTCGCGCGATTTTCACTGACAGTGCTAACATCAGCCGCAACTGATGGCTGCTTACGCAGAGACTCTCTGGTTGATCGCCGACAGACGTCGCCGCCAACCCGCGCGCGGCTCTGCCGCGCTGGATGCGCTGTTCCGCCACCTCGGTGCGTCTCGGCACGAAAATGAGGCCATCGCCACGGCGGATCACATCTGGCACTTGTGGATGTACCATCCCCATCGCTCGGCTGCGAATGCCCTCGATTTGGCCGCAACCGATATCGCTGCCCGTCGCTACGACATCGCGGAAACGCGGCTGTCGCTGCTTCTGCGTCACCTGCCGGACTTTGCCGAGGCGTGGCACAAGCGCGCGACCCTGTACTACCTTCTCGGTCGCGACGATTCCTGCCTAGAGGATCTTCGCCGCACGATCGAGCTCGAGCCGCGCCATTTTGGGGCACTATGCTGTTTTGCTGAAATACTCCTGGGTGAAGGCGAGCAGGAGTCCGCGCGGTTCGCGTTTTCTGTCGCCCTGTCCTTGCATCCGTATCTCGCCAGGGCTCGACAAGTGATCGACTCGACCAAGCCCGATCGGCTGCTCGGCGGCGGCTCACCCACTGACAGGAATTGACAATAAATTGAATGGGTTACTTGCGAAGCGCCTATAATTGCTTCGAATAGCTGCAAGGCGAGCGTATCGGGGGGCCGCGGTCTCGCCCAAGGGCAACGACAAACAGAGCAAGCAATGACTGAAAGCAACTACACCGTGGTGGTCGCAAGGGATCTTGTGGACCTCGTTCCGGTGTTCATGAGTAACCGGAAGAAGGAACTCGAGACATTGCGCGTCGCTCTCGCCGCGCTTGATTTCGCGCAATTGCGCCAGCTCGGACACCGCATGAAGGGGGTAGGTAATTCATACGGCTTCAGCAGGGTGTCGGACCTCGGCAAGAGCATCGAAGAAAGCGCCACCAGCGAGGACAGGGCCGCGCTGGATGCGAGCATCGACGAATACGCGGATTACTTGGTGCGCGTGAACGTGGTCTATGAGTGACCTGACGGCTTCGCAGCACAGGATCGCCACGCAATCCGAGTTTCGCGTCCTGGTCGTCGACGACGATCAGGACATGGCGGGCTTCCTTGT
>DAHVFK010000644.1 GCA_027317055.1 Betaproteobacteria bacterium
GGTCTGCACCGCCTTGCGGCGTGCGGCGAGACGGCCAACAAGCCTCACCTGTTCCTGCTGCAGCGCCTGACAATTGGCTTTATCCAACGCTTGAAAGAAACCTTTCAGTTCGCCCAGCAACAGGCCAGATTGCACGGCGGCATGAATCAGCCGGAGCCGTTCCACACAACCCATGTTGTACCGCCCGTGGCCGCTGCTCGTCGTTTCACAGGGTTCGACGAGTCCGAGCTGCGCGTAGACGCGCAACTGATGGACGCTCACGCCGGCTTTGGCGGCGGCGACTGAGGTGCTATAGCCTTCCTCTGCTTTCATGTTGTCATCCCGCGCAGCAGGAGAGTTTGGTCACGTCCATGCTGAAGGTCTGGGCACAGAGCTTGAGTCCCTCGGCCATGACCAGATAGGGGAACATCGTGTCTGCGAGCTGCTGCACCGTCAGGCGCTGGCGGATGGCGAGCGCGGCGATCTCGATGATCTCGCCGGCTTCGGCGGCGAGAATCTGCGCCCCGAGCAGCCGGCCACCCGGTGCCTCCGCCACCAGCTTGATGAACCCCTGCGTCTCAAAATTGGCGAGCGCGCGGGGCACGTTATCCAAAGTCAGCGTGCGGCTGTCTACGGCGAGACCCTGCTCCCGGGCAGCCGCCTCGGTGAGCCCCACCGTCGCCACCTGCGGATCGGTAAATACCACCGCCGGCATGGCGGAGAGGTCGAGCACGGCGTCGCCGCCCAACATGTTGATGGCCGCGCGCGTGCCCCCCGCCGCCGCCACATATACGAATTGCGGTTGGCTGGTGCAGTCGCCGGCCGCATACACATGCTCCATCGAGGTCCGCAGGTGGTCGTCCACGACAATCGCGCCGTTGCGCTCGAGGCCCAGTCCGGCGGTGTTGGGTTGGCGACCCGTGGCGACCAGCAGACGGTCGCCGGTAATCAACTCTGTCCCGAGATCCACGTCGAACTCGCTGCCGGAATACCGCACCGACCGGGTGGTAATACCCGTGAGAATGCGCATGCCTTCCCGTTCGAGGAAGGACGCGAGTTCGGCGCCAATGGCTTCTTCCTCCCGTGGCAGCAGCCGCAGCAGGAGCTCTATCACGGTGATCTTGGAACCCAGGCGCAGAAACGCTTGCGCGAGCTCCAGTCCGACCACCGAGCCGCCGAGTACGATGAGGTGTTTGGGAAGGTTCTCGGCGATCAGCGCTTCGGTCGAGGTCCAGTAAGGGGTGTCTTTCAAACCGGGGATCGGCGGAACGGCAGAAGAGGCCCCCACGGCAATCAACACGCGATCCGCCTGCACCCGCGTCTCGGAACCATCGGGACGTTTCACCGCAAGGGCGGTCGGTGCCGTGAAATGCGCTTGGCCCTTGAGCAGATTGATGTTGGGATTATCATCGAGGTTGTGCTGATACTTCGCCTGCCGCAACTCGTCCACGCGCGCCTGCTGTTGCGCCACGAGACGCCGGCGCTCCAGGACCGGAGCCATCTTGCCAAGGCCGTCAAAAGGATGATGCTGCATCCGGTGCGCCACCTGCGCCGCCCGTATCAGGATCTTGGAGGGCACGCAACCGATGTTGACGCAGGTGCCGCCGAGCGTGCCCTGTTCGATCATTGTCACGTGTGCACCGTCGTTGGCGGCGCGCAGCGCGCCGGCGAAGGCCGCCGAGCCGCTGCCCACGATGGCCACCCGCAGACTCGCCTCCCCGCCGCTGCGTGCGGACGGCAGGGTCTCGGCGTCGAGGGGCTCCGCTCCGTAGCCTTTCGCCCGTACCGCTTTGAGCAGACGCTCGGTGGGCAGTG
>DAHVFK010000645.1 GCA_027317055.1 Betaproteobacteria bacterium
GACCTGGACCGCGCGGTAGCCGAACGCATCGTCGACCGCATTGTCGAACTGCGCGAGCTCCCATTCGAGCACGTAGCGCCCCTGCGGCGTGACAAACCACTCGGATAGCGAGGAGCGGACGCCGTTATACTTGTGAGATGCACCAGGCACGAAGGATCGCCGATCCATGCTAGAGATCGTTCCCGTCAAAGCTTTCAAAGACAACTATATCTGGACGCTGCGCGACGGCAAGCTCGCGGCGGTGGTCGATCCGGGCGACGCGCGCCCGGTGATCGACTATCTCGCACGCGAGAAGCTCGATCTGGTCGCGATTCTCGCCACCCACCACCATGCGGACCACGTCGGCGGCATCCCCGAGCTGCTCGAGCGCGGCCGCGTGCCGGTCTACGGCCCGCGCGGCGAGCCGATCGAATCGCTCACTCGGGCGGTGGGCGAAGGCGACACGGTGACGATCCCCGAGCTCGGCGTTTCGTTCGCGGTGCTCGACATCCCGGGGCACACGCGAGCGCATATCGCATATTATGGCGCGGATTGCCTGTTCTGTGGCGACACGCTGTTCGCATGCGGCTGCGGCCGCGTGTTCGAAGGTACGCCCGGGCAGATGTACGCCTCGCTCGAGAAGCTGCGCGCGCTGCCCGATTCGACGCGCGTCTACTGCGGGCACGAATACACGCTCGCCAACATCGGCTTCGCGCGCAGAGTCGAGCCGGGCAACGCCGCGCTCAGCGCGCGCGAGGCGCGCGACCGCAAGCTGCGCGAGGCCGGCGAGCCGACCCTGCCGACCACGCTCGGCGAGGAGAAGGCGACCAATCCCTTCCTGCGCTGCCTCGAGCCCGCGGTGGTCGAGTCGGCCAACAAGTACCTCGGCGCGCGCGCGGCGGACCCGGTGCGCGTGTTCGCGGCGATCAGGGATTGGAAGAACCGCTCGTGATCCTGCGCCGGGGCGCGTGGGCGCTCGCCGCCCTGCTCACGGCCTGCGCCACGCCGCAGGCCCCGCCGCCCGCCCCCCCGCAAGCGCTGCCGGCGCCCGTGGTGCCGCCGCCCGCGCCGCCGCCGCGCGCCGCCGTCCCCAGCAAGCCGCTCGACGCCACGCGCCTGCCGCCGTTCGACGGCGAGACGCGGGTGGTGAAGGAGCCGCTGCGCGGCGTGAGGACGATCGACCTCACCGTTCAGCCGGACGACCTGTGGCAGCGCATCCGCCGCGGCTTCGGCATGCCGGACCTGGACAACGCGCGGGTGCAGGCCATGATGGCGTACTACGCTGCGCGGCCCGAGTATCTGCAGCGCATCATCGAGCGCAGCCGGCGCTACCTGTATCACATCGTCGACGAGCTCGAAAAGCGCGGCATGCCGACCGAGCTCGCGCTGCTGCCGATGGTCGAGAGCGCCTACAACCCGATGGCGTACTCGCGCTCGCACGCCTCGGGCATCTGGCAGTTCATTCCACCCACCGGCAAGCGCTACAGCCTGAAGCAGAACTGGTGGTACGACGATCGGCGCGACATCGTCGCCTCCACCAACGCGGCGCTGGACTATCTGCAGGACCTGTACGACATGCACGGCGACTGGCAGCTCGCGCTGGCGTCCTACAACTGGGGCGAGAACGCAGTCGCGCGCGCGATCGCGAGGAACAGGAAGGCCGGGCTGCCGACCGACTATTCGAGCCTCAAGATGCCGCCCGAGACGCGCAATTACGTTCCCAAGCTGCAGGCGCTGAAGAACATCATGTCGGATCCCAAGCCGTTCGGCATCGTGCTCGACCCGATCCCGAACCAGCCCTACTTCGTCAGCAT
>DAHVFK010000646.1 GCA_027317055.1 Betaproteobacteria bacterium
GCGCGCGGCAGGCGCACCTCGTTCGCGCGCACGACCGCGGGCTGCGCGCTGTCCTTGAACAGGCGGTCGGCGTGGCGCTTGAGGTACCAGCGCAGCAGGCGGTCGGGCACGCTCTTGCCGCTCCCGCCGGCCTCGGCATACCACTGGCGGATGACCTCCTCGTCGTACAGCAGGTCCACCGCGCATTCGACGAACGCCGGCCCGGGCACGCCCTCGCGCGCCGCGGCGAAGGCCTCGGTCAGCGCCGGGCCGAGGTCGACCACGCGCCGCACCTGGCGCACCAGCTTCACGTGCGGCGCCACCAGCGGGCGCTGCTCGATGTCCTGCAGCGCGCCGCGCCCCTGCAGCGCGGTGGGCGCCGCGCCGCCGATCAGCACCAGCGGCGATTGCGCGAGCTGCGCGTTCTTGAGCGCGGTGATGGCGTTGGTCAGGCCGGGCCCGGCGGTGACCGCCGCCACCCCCGGCGTACCGCTGAGGCGCGCGGCTGCGTCGGCGGCGAACACCGCAGTCGCCTCGTCGCGCACGTCGACTACCCGGATGCCGCGCGCCTTGGCCGCGACCAGCAGCGGCGAGATGTGCCCGCCGCAAAGCGTGAACAGCGCCGGCACGCCGTGCGCCACCATGACCGCCGCGAGCCGCTCGCCGCCGTTCATGCCCGCTGCCGCCCGATCAGGGCGCGGTAATCGACCTTGCCGACGCGCGTCTTGGGCAGCTCGCGCCGGAACTCGATCTCGCGCGGGCACGACCACTTGATCAGCCGCTCGCGGCAATGCGATATCAATACCTCTTTCATTGCTTCGCTCTCCTGTGACGGATCCTGCAGCACCACGATCGCCTTCACCCGCTCGACCTGGGCCGGGTCGGGCACGCCGACCACGCAGGCCTCGGCCACCGCCGGGTGCGCGTGCAGCACAGCCTCCACCTGCGTCGGATAGACGTTGAAGCCCGAGGACTTGATCATGCGCTTAAGGCGCAGCACGAAATAGAAAAAACCGTCCGCGTCGCGCTTTGCCAGGTCGCCCGTGTGCAGCCAGGTGCGGCCGTCGGCATGCACGCGCAGCGCCTGGGCGGTAGCCTCGGGATCGTCCAGGTAGCCCAGCATCACCGCCGGCCCCGAGACGCACAGCTCGCCCTCCTCGCCCGGCGCCACTTCGCGCTCGCTGCCCGCCTCGCACAGCTTGGCTGTCATGTCCGGAAACGGGATGCCCATCGAGCCCTCGCGGTATTCGTCCATCGGCATTGCCATGATCGCGGTCACCGCCTCGGTCAGCCCGTAGCCTTCGAGCAGCCGCACCCGCCCGCCGCGCTCGGCGACCCGCTTCTCGAAGCGCTCCTTGACCGGCCGCGGCAGCGTATCGGCGCCGCAGAAGCATGCCTTGAGGCAGGACAGGTCCGCACGCGCGAGCGACGGGTCGGCCGCAAGCGCGTGGAACAGCGTCGGCACGCCCACCAGCACGCTCGGGCGCTTGGCGCGCAGCAGCTTGGCCGTGGTCGCCGGGTCGAACACCGGCACCAGGATCGACTTGCCCCCCGCCATCAGCGCCGCGTTGACGCACACCCCGAGCCCGAAGCCGTGAAACAGCGGCAGGATGGCGAGGATCGAGTCGCCCTCGTCGAGCCCGCCCCAAGCCGCGGCCTGCATGCCCTCGGCGATGAAATTCCGGTTCGACAGCACGATGCCCTTGGGCGAGCCGGTCGTGCCGCCCGAAAAGAGGATCGCGGCAGGATCCGAAGGGCCGGATTCAGAAGCTGCAATGCTT
>DAHVFK010000647.1 GCA_027317055.1 Betaproteobacteria bacterium
CCGAGCACCGCGATGGAGAGCACCGCGAACGAATCGCTGTGCGCCGTCGCCGGCGGCGCCCGCTTGAGCGCCTCCTTCTGGGCGTTTCGACCCAGATCGTTATCGGGGCCGGCGGTCACGATGCTTGATCGAAGCCTAGTACGTCGTGCGGCAGGTCGTTCCGGCGAAACGCCAGGCGGTGATCTTCTGCGCGGCGTTGACGACGAAGTCCACTCTGCAAGAGCTCGCGATGGGGTCGCCCTTGTTGTACGTGTAGACCTTGCCGCCGCCGGCCGTGTTCAGGGTGCCGTTCGGCTGGCCCCACTCCTTGACCAGGTCGCCCGCATCGCGCCCCTGCCACGAGCCGACCTTCGCCTTGAATGCCTCTTCGTTCGGGATGCCCGCGCAGCCCGAGACGATGAGCGCGACCGCTGCCGCCAGAACCAAGGGTCTCATCCTCGTTTCCTCGTCCGTGATGTTTCGCGTCGCTATTGGAGCACAGGATCGGCGACGCCGGAAGCGCCGCGATCAGCTGAACTGCGCCTGCTTCCTCCACGAGCGCCAGACCGCGCCCAACCGCGCACTCAAGTAGCCGCCACGGGCCGCGAGCCAACCTTGCGCGAAGCCGACGCCCTCCGGACTCGCGCTTTTGCCGAGCTCCTGCAGCAGTCTGCTTCCGACCGCGATGTCGTTCAGCTCGCCGAGGACGTCCTGCACCTGCTCCAGCCGCTCGAGGTAGCGCCGCGTGGCCTTGGTCGGAAGCAGGTCCGAGAAGAATTCGCACGCATCGCGCAAGCGCTTGACCAGGATGCGCAGCCTGTGGCGCGCCGCGGGGTCGGCCCAGTCCATGCGCTCGGCGTGGCGCAATACTTTGCGTTCCCGGCGCGCGAGCGCGCGTCGGCCATACTGCCCCGCCGGCTGTGCGAGCGCGCGCCGCACCTGCTCCGTGCCGCGCCACGGCGCCTCCTCGGTCCAGCGCATGAGATGAAGCAGGAATCTCTGGAACGCCGCGGAAGCGAGCGCCTCGCGCCCCCGCCCGTGCGCAGCGCTGCGCCGGGTGCGCACCTTTCTCAGCAGGCGAGCCAGTTCCGGAGGGCGCGCAGCCGGCGGCGCGATCCGCTGCGCGAGGATCGAGCAGAAGACGTCCCAGTCGCGCGCTGCGCCGAGTCCGGCGACGATCGGCTCCAGCTCGCGCGTCATCGGGCGCACACCGCTCTTGGTCACCAGCGGCAAAAACGTGCGCAACGCCGAGCGCAGGCGCCGCAGGCCGACGCGCAGCTGGTGCAGGAATTCCGGATTGCGCGAATGCGTCGTTCCGTGCAGGTTCGCCTGCACCTGGACCCGGCAGCGCTCGAAAGTGGCGAGCATCGCCTGCTCGGCGCTCATGCCGCGCCGCAGCCGGGCGGGTTGCGCCTTGAGCGGGCTCGCGGCGCGCCGCTCGACCAGACGATAGCCCTGCCCGGCCTTGCTGCATGCCTCGAGTTCGAGGCCCAGCGGCTCGACCAGCGACTCCGCCAGGGCGAGCATCGCCGCCGGGCTGCCTTCGATCAGCTCGAGCTCGAGCTCGTGCAGCGGGACGCTGCGCTTTCCCGCGGCGGCGATCGTTCCGGCATCCAGGCAGACCTCCACCCGGGTGCCGTCCTCGAGCGCGACCCGTGCGGAGCAGCGAACGAAGCGAGTCTCGAATAGCGGCGCCAGCGTCGCCGCCAGGCGCCGCAAGTCGACGCCTGCGGCGGCCTTGATCTCCTCGCACGGCAGCGCGTCGGGCGAGAATCGGCC
>DAHVFK010000648.1 GCA_027317055.1 Betaproteobacteria bacterium
CCGCCTGATCTTCGAGGAAGAGCCGGCGGCTGTAGTCTGAGGCTAGCCCCGGCCGGTACTGCCGAAGCCGCCCGCGCCGCGCTGCGATGCGGCGAACTCCTGCACCACGTGCAGCTCGACCTGCACTACCGGGACGACCACCAGCTGCGCGATGCGGTCCATCGGCTGGATTGTGAATGCGTCCCGGCCGCGGTTCCATACCGAGACCAGCACCTGACCCTGGTAGTCGGAGTCGATAAGGCCGACCAGGTTGCCCAGCACGATGCCATGCTTGGCGCCCAGCCCCGAGCGCGGCAGCAATACTGCCGCTAGGCCAGGGTCGTCCAGGTGGATCGCGATGCCCGAGGGCACCAGCTCGCTGTCCCCGGGCGCCAGGGTCAGAGGCAATTCGATGCAGGCGCGCAGGTCCAGCCCTGCCGCGCCAGGCGTCGCGTAATGCGGCATGTCGTGCCTGATCCTCGGGTCGAGGACCTTCAGCTCGAGCCTGTGGCGCATGTCTCTAACCCCGCTTTCTGCCGGCGCTCATGCCGGCGAGGTGCAGCATCAGCTTTCGCGCCAGTTCGATCTTGGGGCCACGCCCGAGCGGGTGCTCGCCGCGCTCATCGAAAAGCGTTATCTCGTTCTCATCGGCGCCTAGCGCCCGCTGGGCCAGATTCGCCGCCAGCAGTGGCAGCTTCTTCTTGCTGCGCTTGGCGCGCGCATTGCTCGCCACGTCCTCGCTTTCGGCGGCGAACCCCACGCATAGAGGCGGCGCCGGTCGCGCGGCCACCCAGGCCAGAATGTCGGGGTTCTCCTCCAGCTCCAGCGTCCTGCCACGGCCGGAGTCCTTCTTGATCTTGTTTGGCGCAGGGCTCTTTACCCTGTAGTCGGCCACTGCGGCCACGGAGACGAAAATATCGCTCCCGCTCACGGCCGCCTTCACAGCGTCGAACATCTCGCGCGCCGTGCGCACGCTCACGCGCGCCACGCCGCTCGGCGCGGGCAGCGCGACCGGCCCGCTGATCAGCGTAACATCGGCCCCCGCCTCGCGTGCCGCGCGTGCCACGGCGTAGCCCATCTTGCCGGAGCTCAGGTTCGTGATGACGCGCACGGGGTCGATCGGTTCCTCGGTCGGCCCCGCAGTGACCAGCACCCGCTTGCCTGCAAGCACCTTCGGCTGGAACAGCGCCTCGACTTCCTCGGCGATCTGCTGCGGCTCTACCATGCGTCCCATGCCCGTCTCGCCGCAGGCCTGGTCGCCGGCGGCGGGGCCCGCGAACACTACGCCGTCGTCACGCAAGGTGAGAACGTTGCGCTGCGTCGCCGGGCTGTCCCACATCTCGACGTTCATGGCCGGGGCCAGCATCAGAGGACAACGCCGCGCCAGCGCCAGCGCCGAGAGCAGATCGTCGGCCAGGCCATGCGCCAGCTTGGCCATGAAGTCGGCGCTCGCCGGCGCGACAAGGATCAGGTCGCGGTCGCGCGACAGCTCGATGTGCGCCATGTTGTCCGGCACCCGTGCGTCCCACAAGTCGGTCCACACGGTCTGGCCCGAGAGCGCCTGCATCGTGACCGGAGTGACGAAGCGCGTCGCCGCCTCGGTCATGGCCACCCGCAGGTCGACCCCCGCCCTGACCAGGATGCGCGCCAACTCGGCCGACTTGAAGGCCGCGATGCCGCCGGTCATGCCGAGAAGAATTCTTTTTCCCTTGATCGTTGTCATCGATCCGGTCGCCAAGGCGTTGGACGGAAGGGAATTCTAGGTGAATTCAGGGG
>DAHVFK010000649.1 GCA_027317055.1 Betaproteobacteria bacterium
GTCGGCCTGCTGCGCGATTCCGACGGCCGCATTGCCGGCGTGCAGGTAATAGACCCGGAAGGCAAGCGCGCCGACCTGCGCGCCCGCGCCACGCTGCTCGCGAGCGGCGGCTACGAGGGCAACCCGGAAATGATGACCCACTACATGGGCATCCGCGCCGCGAACATCCGTCCGGTCGCGCGCGGCGGCTATTACAACAAGGGCGAGGGCATCCGCATGGCGCTCGCCGCGGGCGCGGCGCCGGCGGGCGATTTCGGCTCGTATCACGCCGAGCCGGTCGATCCGAGATCGAGACAGCCCGAGGCGGTGGTGCACATCTATCCCTACGGAGTTCTCGTCAACAACCGCGGCCTGCGCTTCGTCAATGAAGGCCCGGGCATGGTCGACGCCTGGTACGACCCGATCACGCGCACCGTCGCTGAACAGCCCGACGGCATCTGCTGGGTGATCTTCGACGCGCAGGTGGAGGACATCCCGCGCTGGAGGACGAGCATCCGCTCCGACGTGCCGCCGGTGGAAGCGCCGACGCTGGAAGCACTGGTCGGCAAGCTCGGCCTGCCCGCCGCGACGCTCGAAACGATTGCGGTCTTCAACCGCGCCTGCCCGCCAGCGGCGGGCGCGTTCAAGCCCTTCGAGCCCGACCATCGCGCGACGCGCGGCCTGGCGATCGAGAAGTCGCACTGGAGCCGGCCGATCGAGCGCCCGCCGTTGCGCGCCTACCCGATCATCTCAGCGAACTGCTTCACCTTCGGCGGGCTGAAGGTGAACACGCACGCGCAGGTGCTCGACAACGACGGCAAGGTGATGCCGGGGCTGTACGCGGCAGGCGAGACCGTGGGCCTGTACCACGAGGTCTACACCGGCTCGACCTCGGTGCTGCGCGGCGCGGTGTTCGGGCGCACCGCGGCGCAGCACGTGGCAAAAAAATAGGGGACAGACCCGGATTTCCGTTCGGCAAATCAACAAGCTGTGCCGGAAATCGGGGTCTGTCCCCGGTTTCTACAGCGGCTCGAGGCTCTCGAGCACCGTCGGCAGCAGCTCGCTCACGGTGGGGTGGATGCGCACCCGGCGCTGGAATTCGGGGTAAGGGGTGCGGGCGTAGACCACGTCGATCAGCGAGTGCACCGCTTCGTCGCAGCCGGTGCCGAGCAGCGCGGCGCCGAGGATGCGCTTGCTCGATGCTTCGACGTGGATCTTGAGCAAGCCCGTAGTCTCGCCCTTTTCGACCGCGCGCGAGACGCGCGTCATGGGGCGCTTGCCGACCAGCGCCGCGATGCCGGCCTTGCGGATCTCGGCCTCGCTCATGCCCACGCGCCCGAGCGGCGGATCGGTGTAGAGCGCGTACACCGGCACGCGGTCGGTCCATTTGCGATCCGCGCCTGCGAGCAGGTTGTCGGCCACGATCTCGTAGTCGTTGTAGCTGGTGTGGGTGAAGGCGCCCTTGCCGTTGCAGTCGCCCAGCGCCCACACGCCGGGGTTCGAGGTGCGCAGGCCCGCATCGACTTCGATGTAGCCGCGCGCGTCGGTCCTGATGCCGGCGGCGTCGAGCCCGAGGTCGCCGGTGTTGGGCGCACGCCCGACCGCCAGCAGCAGATGCGTGCCCACGGCCCGCGGCGCGCCGTCCTCGCAGCCGAGCGAGACCGCGACGCCGTTGCCCTCGGCCTCGACGCCGAGGCAGGTCGCGCCCAGGCGCACTTCGATCTCCTCGGCTTCGAGCATCTCCTTCAGCGCCTGCGAGACGTCTTCGTCCT
>DAHVFK010000064.1 GCA_027317055.1 Betaproteobacteria bacterium
CGGCGGCAGCGCTTGCGCCGCAACCCGCTTGCGGCATACTTACGCCTCGCCCCCGCGCGCCCCGGCAGGAAGGAACATCGATGCGTCGTACCGTCCTGAGTTGCGTCGCAGCGCTACTCGCGCTGACGGGCACGCTCGCCCGCGCGACGTCCTCGGACGAGCTGCGCGCCCTGGTGCAGAAGGGACGCGCGGCCGAGGCCTATACCGCGGGCAAGCTGCAGCCCGGCGTGCCCGGCGATGCCGAGTTCGACTATTACTTCGGCGTCGCCGCGATCGAGAGCGGGCACGCGGGCGAAGGGGTGCTCGCGCTCGAGCGCCTTCTGGCGCGCAACCCGGACGACGACAGCGCGCGCTTCGAGCTCGCGCGCGGCTACTACGCGCTCGACGAGCTGCTGCGCGCGCGCGAGGCGTTCGAGACGGTGCTCGCGCACCGGCCGGGCGCCGAGCGCGAGACCACCATCGAGCGCTTTCTCGATTCGATCCAGGCGCAGGACTCGCGCCACCCGAGCGCCTCGAGCCTGTACCTCGACCTCGGCGCCGGCGTCGACTCCAACATCGGCGCCGGCATCGGCGCGAGCGTGCTCGAGCCGCCCCTGCTCGACGGCCTGCTGCTCGCGCCGGGCGGCGCGAAGCGCGGCAGTAGCTTCCTGCTCGCGGGCGCCGGGGCCCGCTTCGCGCGCCCGCTGGCCGGCGCGCTGTCGCTGCAGGGCGGGCTGCGCTACGAGGGCAGGTACCAGAGCAAGGGGTTGGACCGGCAGTTCGACCAGGACGCGCTCGCCGGCTACGGCGGGCTGTCGCTGCTGCGCGGCCAGGACCTGTACCGGGCGAACCTTTCCTACGCCGCGCTGGCGGTGGACGGCGGCCGCACCCGCAACGTCTCCGCGCTAGGCGGAGAGTGGCTGCGCCAGCTCGACGAGCTCCACACGTTTTCCCTGTTCGCGCAGTACGCCGCGCTGGCCTATCCCGCGGCCGCGGCGAGCGACTCGGACTTCTACGCGGTCGGCGCCGGCTGGCGGCAGGCGTTCGTGCAGCGCTACCAGCCGGTCGTGCAGCTGCAGGCGCTGGTTGGGCGCGAAAGGAGCGCCGCCTCGCCGGCGCGCGACGACCTCTCGCGCGATCTGTACGCGCTGCGCGCCGGGGTGAGCGGCACGCCGTGGCCCGGCTGGGGCGTATCGGGCGGGCTGAGCTACACCACCAGCCGCTTCCTCGCGCCCGATCCGTCCTACGCCGCCACCCGCGGCGACGACAGCTTCGGCCTGGACGCAGGGCTGTCCTACCGCTGGTCGAGGCAGCTGACGCTGCGCGCCGACTTCCTGCATGCCGACAACCACTCCAGGCTGGACGCCTACAAGTACGCCCGCGACGTGCTGACCCTGCGCATGCACTACGACATCCGCTGACGGCCGGGCGGCCGCGTTGACAGCGTTTACAATTGGAGCTTTCCGCCCCAGGAAGCCCCGATGCGATTCCAAGGCAGCTCCGAGTATGTTTCCACCGACGACCTGACCCTCGCGGTCAACGCCGCGATCGCGCTGCAGCGCCCGCTGCTGGTCAAGGGCGAGCCCGGCACCGGCAAGACCATGCTCGCGCTGCAGGTCGCCAGGTCGCTCGGCGTGCCGCTGCTCGAGTGGCACATCAAGTCCACCACCAAGGCGCAGCAGGGGCTGTACGAATACGACGCGGTCAGCCGGCTGCGCGACTCGCAGCTGGGCGACCAGCGGGTGCACGACATCCACAACTACATCGTCAAGGGCATGCTGTGGCAGGCCTTCTCGGCCGATGAGCCGATGGTGCTGCTGATCGACGAGATCGACAAGGCCGACATCGAGTTCCCCAACGACTTGCTGCGCGAGCTCGACCGGATGGAGTTCTACGTCTACGAGACGCGCGAGCTGGTCAAGGCGAAGCAGCGCCCGATCGTGTTCATCACCTCGAACAACGAGAAGGAGCTGCCCGACGCGTTCCTGCGCCGCTGCTTCTTCCACTACATCCGCTTCCCGGACAAGGAGACGATGGAGAAGATCGTCGCAGTGCACTTCCCGGGGCTCAAGAAGTCGCTCCTGCGCGAGGCGATGGAGGTGTTCTTCGAGATGCGCGAGGTGCCCGGGCTGAAGAAGAAACCCTCTACATCCGAACTGCTCGACTGGTTGAAGCTGCTGCTGGCGGAGGACATCTCGCCCGAGACGCTGCGCTCCAACGACCGCAAGACCATCATCCCGCCGCTGCACGGCGCGCTGCTCAAGAACGAGCAGGACGTGCACCTGTTCGAGCGCCTGGTGTTCATGACCCGCGCCAAGGCCTAAACCATGCAAGCCATGCTCCAGCTCTACTTCTCCCCCGGCGCCTGCTCCTTCGTGCCGCACGTCGGCCTCGAGGCGATCAAGGCGGCCGGCGGACCGGACTTCGAGCCCAGGCTGGTCAAGCTGCACAAGGGCGAGCAGAAGACCCCCGAGTACCTGGCGCTCAATCCGAACGGGCAGGTCCCGGTGCTGGTGGTCGACGGCAAGCCGCTGAACCAGATCGTCGCGATCTGCGACACGCTCGACCGCAGCTTCCCCGCGGCCGGGCTGCTGCCGGGCGAGCCCTGGGCGCGCGCCCAGGCGCTGTCGCAGCTCGCCTGGATGAACAACACCGTGCACCCGACCTTCAACCACGTCTTCATGCCCGAGCGCTACGCCGACAGCGACGCCGCCCGGGCCGAGTTGAAGGCGCGCGCGGCCAAGGCCTACCGCGCTCAACTCGAGCGCATCCAGGACTGGTGCGCGGCGGCCGCGCCGCTGTGGTTGGGCGCCAAGGCCTCGTTCCACGACGCCTACGCCTTCACCCTGCTGCGCTGGGGCGGCTTCGCAGGCGTCGACCCGGCCTCGCTGCCGGGCTACCGCGCCTACGTCGAGCGCGTGATGCAGGCCGCGCCGGTGGCGGCGGCGCTCGAGCGCGAGCGCATCAAGCTCGACACCTACAGGGCGGCCTGAAGCGCCGTGCTGATCGATTTCTTCCTCAAGCTCAAGAGCCACAAGCTCCCGGTCTCGATCAAGGAGTACCTTACCCTGCTCGAGGCGATGGGCAAGGGCGTGATCGGCCCCTCGGTGGACGACTTCTACTATCTGTCGCGCGCGGCGCTGGTCAAGGACGAGGCGAACTTCGACAAGTTCGACCGCGCCTTCGGCGAGTTCTGGCAGGGCGTCGAGACGATCCCCGGCATCGAGGCCCAGATCCCGCTCGAGTGGCTGCTCAAGCAGGTCGAGCTGACGCTGAGCGAGGAGGAGAAGAAGCAGATCGAGGCCCTGGGCGGCTGGGAAAAGCTGATGCAGACGCTGAAACAGCGCCTGGAAGAGCAGAAAGGCCGCCACCAGGGCGGCAACAAGTGGATCGGCACCGGCGGCACCTCGCCCTTCGGCGCCTACGGCTACAACCCCGAGGGCATCCGCATCGGCCAGGACAAGAGCCGCAACCGCTCGGCGGTCAAGGTGTGGGACCAGCGCGAGTACCGCAACCTGGACGACCAGGTCGAGCTCGGCACGCGCAACATCAAGGTCGCGCTCAGGCGCCTGCGCAAGTTCGCGCGCGAAGGCGCGCCGGACGAGTTCGACCTCGAGAACACGATCGCGCAGACGGCGCGCAAGGCCTACCTCGACATCCACATGCGGCCCGAGCGCCACAACACGGTCAAGGTGCTGATGCTGCTCGACATCGGCGGCACCATGGACGACCATGTCAAGATGTGCGAGGAGCTGTTCTCCGCCTCCAAGACCGAGTTCAAGCACTTCGAGCACTTCTACTTCCACAACTGCCTGTACGACTTCGTGTGGAAGGACAACCGCCGGCGCCACGCCGAGCGCACCCGCACCTGGGACCTGCTGCACAAGTACGGCCACGACTACAAGGTGATCTTCGTCGGCGACGCGACCATGAGCCCGTACGAGATCCTGCAGCCGGGCGGCTCGATCGAGTACTTCAACGAGGAGCCCGGTGCGATGTGGGTCAAGCGTGTGACCGACATCTATTCCAAGTGCGTCTGGCTCAATCCGGAGCCGGAGGAAATCTGGGCCTACCGCCAGTCGATCCAGGTGATGAAGGAGCTGATGGGCGGTCGCATGTATCCCACCACCATCGCCGGGCTCGAGCGTGCGATGAAGGTTCTGGCCAAATAGGAGGCCGCGCCATGTCGACTCTGCACCGCTACCTGCTGCCGGTCGAGCAGACACACTGGAAGGTGGAAGGCGCGACCGAGGTCTCCTTCACCTGGGACTACGACGCGCGCAGCGACGAGCTGCTGCAGCTCTACGCCAAGGGCAAGCAGCAGCAGTGGGACGCCGAGCGGCGCATCGACTGGAGCCTCGAAGTCGATCCCGACGACCCAATGCAGGTCGACGACAAGATGCTGCCGATGTACGGCACGCCGCTGTGGGACAAGCTGTCAGCGCGCCAGCGCTCGGACCTGCGCTACCACACCCAGACCTTCCAGCTGTCGCAGTTCCTGCACGGCGAGCAGGGCGCGCTGATCTGCGCCGCCAAGATCGTGCAGGACGTGCCGGAGATCGAGTCCAAGTTCTACGCCGCGACCCAGGTGATGGACGAGGCGCGCCACGTCGAGGCCTACCGCCGGCTGCTGACGGAGAAGTTCCGCTTCGTCTACCCGATCACGGGCCCGCTCAAGGAGTTGCTCGAGAAGGCGATCACCGACCGGCGCTGGGACTTCACCTACCTCGGCATGCAGGTGCTGATCGAGGGGCTCGCGCTGTCGGCCTTCCAGCGCTTCCGCGACTACGCCAAGAACCCGCTCTGCTCCGCGGTCAACGCCTACGTGATGCAGGACGAGGCGCGCCACGTCGCCTTCGGCCGCCTGGCGCTGCGCGACTACTACCCGCAGCTCAGCGCGGCCGAGCGCGCCGAGCGCGAGGAGTTCGTGATCGAGGGCGTTTCCCACCTGCGCGACCGCTTCAACCTGCCCGAGATGTGGCCGCAGATCGGCATCGACCTGGCGGACGCGGTCGCGGCGATGGACGGGGCGGAGAACATGACGCGCTACCGCATGCGGCTTTTCAGCCGCATCGTGCCGACGGTGCGCGACATCGGCCTGTGGAGCCCCAAGGTGCAGAAGGCCTTCGCCGACATCGGCGCGATGAAGTACGCCGAGGCCGACGCCGGCGCGATGCTGGAGGAGGACGCGCGCGTGGCCGAGGAGTTCGACCGCCTGATGCGCGACGGCTTCCGCGGCCCGCCGCGGGCGCGCAAGCAGGCCTGACCCGGCATGCCGATCCTGAAACTTGTGCGCCTGCTGCTGGACGTCTACGGCGCCGCGCTGCTCGGCTACATGCTGATATCGGCGGCCGTATACGGAGTGTTTCCGTACGAGGCGCTCATGCGTCTCGGCTCGCTCATGTTCTACGCCCTGCTCGCAGGCGCGTTCGTGGTCTGGCTCTGGCTCGCGGGGCGCCTGCTGGCGCGCGGCGGCGAGGCCGGCGATTCCGACCCCAAAGGACCCTAGCCATGTCATTCCCGCAGCAGACCGCGCGCTGGAACGCGCGCTTCGGCGGCGAGCACTATCACTTCGGCACCGAGCCGAACGTCTTCCTCACCTCGCAGGCGCAGCGGCTGCGCGCGGGCATGAGCGCGCTGTGCGTCGCCGACGGCGAAGGGCGCAACAGCGTCTGGCTCGCGCGCCAGGGCTTGCGCGTGAGCGCGTTCGACATTTCGCCGGTGGGGGTCGACAAGGCGAAGCGCCTCGCGCGCGAAGCAGGCGTGGAGATCGAGCCTCACGTGGCCGACATCAACGACTGGGACTGGGACGCGGCGCGCTACGACCTGGTGCTGGCGATCTTCATCCAGTTCGCCTCGCCGCCCGAGCGCGCGCGCATCTTCGCCGGCATGATGCGCGCCCTCGCCCCCGGCGGGCTGCTCGTGCTGCAGGGCTACGGACCGCGCCAGATCGAGTACAAGACCGGCGGCCCCGGCGTGCTGGAGAACCTCTACACTGCCGATCTGCTGCGCGGCCAGTTCGCCGCGCTCGAGATCCTGCACCTCGCGGAGCACGACGGCGAGATCCGCGAGGGCAAGGGCCACTCGGGCATGTCGGCCCTGGTCGACCTGGTCGCGCGCCGGCCCGACTGAGCCTGCGCGCGATGCCATTTGCCTCGCGTGACATCGATGACCGCAAGCTCGTGCGCATGACCGCCGCCGCGCTCGCCGCGATCGCGGCCTGGTTCGCGCTGCGGCCGTGGCTCGCGCCGGCCTGGCGCGAGCCGGGCAGCCCGCAGCTCTACCTGACCGGCCTCGCCGGCGCGCTGCTGCTGCTGGTGCCGGCGGCGTTCGCGCTCTCCAAGCGCGGCGGCAGGAGCCGCGACCCGCGCGCATCGTTCAACGCGCACGTGGTCTGCGCGCTCGCCGGGGCGGTGCTGATCGCGGTGCACTCGGGCGGCTTTCTGCGCCGCCCGCCCGCCCTGCTGCTGGCCGCGATCGTCGTCCTCGCGGCGCTCGGGATCTGGGCCCGGCTCGCCGGCGCGCGCCGCATGGCGGCCACCTTCGCCTCGAAAGCGGGGACCTTCGCCGCGCCGGATGCGCCGACGCGCGCGCGGCTGAGGCAGTTGATCGTCGAGAAGACCGCGCTGCTCAAGATGCTCGACAAGGATGCGGGGGAAGGCACGTTTTCCGTCACGCTGCCTCACCTGCTGCGCCAGCCGCGCCTGGCGCTCGCCTACCGGCGCCTGGCGCGCGAGGAATCGCGCCTGCTCGGCACGCGCGCCGCCGTGGGCGCGGCGCAAGCCTGGTGGCGGCCGCTGCACATGGCGCTGGCCTGGATCTTCGTGCTCGGGGTGGCGATCCACGTGCTGACGGTGACCTTCTTCGCCGGCTACGTCGCCGGCGGCGGGCCGATCACCTGGTGGCACCTCGCCGCGTGGGGGACCGGCTGGTGAGCGCGCGCCTCGCCCTGATGATCGACCTCGAGCGCTGCACCGGCTGCAAGAGCTGCGAGGCCGCCTGCAAGCAGGAGCACCGGCTCGGGCCCGGCGAGTATCGCACCAAGGTGGTGTGGAGCGGCGGCGCCGAGCCGCCTTCGCTCGCCTTCCTGACGCTCGCCTGCCAGCACTGCGAGCGCCCGGCCTGCCAGCGCGCCTGCCCGGTCAACCCCAAGGCGATCGCGAAGGACCCGGTCTCGGGCGTGGTGAGCGTGCTCGAGGACCGCTGTACCGGCTGCGGCGAGTGCGTCATCGCCTGCCCCTACAGCGCGATGGGCTACGACGCGGACGGACACCACGCGGTCAAATGCGACCTGTGCCGCGAGCGCCGCGCCGAAGGGCTGACCACCGCCTGCGCGAGCGTCTGCCCGACGCGCGCGATCGGCTTCGGCCGGCGCGACGAGCTGCTCGCGCGCGCGACGCTGGAGGGCCGCACGCCGCGCGACAACGACGCCTTCCTGCTCGGCCCTGCCACGATCTATCTCGAACGGCTCGCGCCGCAGGACGCGGGGCGGCGGCCTGCCGCGGCAGAGGGAGCTTCGATCGAAGCGAAAGCCGAATTCCCGTATCGCGTCGAAAGAAAGAACGCCGAAGCGGACCGCGTCGTGCCCGGCGGCTGCAACATCTGCTTCAACTGCTGCAGCACCAAGTTCCATTTCCGCGGCGAGGAGCTGGTCAAGATCACCGGCAACGACGACGACCCGCTGCTGCGTGGCAGGGTGTGCCCCAAGTCGCAGCTGACCCTTCAGCTGTACCGCAGCCCGCACCGGCTGCTGTTTCCGCAGAAGCGCGTCGGCGCGCGCGGCGAAGGCCGCTTCGAGCGCATTTCGTGGCAGCAGGCACTCGACGAGATTGCCGAAAAACTGAAGCAAACAAGGAAACAACATGGCGCCGAAGCGCTTGCGCTGTTCATCGGCACCCGCACCGGCATGCTCGACTACCTCGGCTACACGCGCCTGTTCGCGCAGCTCTGGGGCACGCCGAACCACGAGGGCACCGACCCGTTCTGCGCCAGCGGCAAGAACGTCGCCTACGAGCTGACCCAGGGGCGCATCGGCTCGGGCAACAGCTACACGCCCGAGGACATCGGCTCGGCACAGCTGTACCTCTACCTCGGCGACAACCAGGCCGAGACGCGCCCGGTGTACTTCGGCATGGTCAACGACTGGCGGCTGAGGAACCGCGCGAAGATGGTCGTGGTCGACCCGCGCCTGACGGTCACGGCAAGCAAGGCCGACCGCTGGCTCGCGATACGCCCCGGTACCGACATGGCGCTCGCGCTCGCCATGTGCCAGCACATTCTGGTGAACAATCTTCACGACGCGCGCTTCTGCGCCGAGTGGGCGGTCGGCTTCGAGCGCTGGCGCGACTTCATCCTCGCGCGCGGCTATACGCCCGAGTGGGCCGAGCCGGTGACCGGCATCGCCGCAGCCGAGATCCGGCGCCTGGCCGAAGAAGTCGCCGCGGCCGACGGCTGCGTCATCTTCGCCAGCCGCGGCGTCAACCAGCACACCAACGGCACCCAGACCAACCGCGCGCTGATGTTCCTCGCCGCGATCACCGGCAACTGGGGCCGGCGCGGCGGCGCGTTCTTCAACATGAGCCACGGCACGCCGATTGCGCCCAACGCGCCAAAAGGGCGCCGGCCCGAGATCTCCCGCCCGCGCGTGCGCCGCAGCCCGACCGGCTGGACCGAGGCGATGACGCGCGGCAAGCCCTACCCGATCAAGGCGCTCATCGCCTGCAACAACCCGCTCGCGCAGTGGCCCGGGCAGGACGCGGCGCGCGAGGCCTTCTCGGCGCTCGAGCTGCTGGTGCACATCGAGCTGTTCGCCAACGAGACCTCGGCCTACGCCGACTACGTGCTGCCGGCCGCGACCGGGATCGAGAAGGGCGAGATCGGACGCGGCAACGACGACCGGCGCATCGTCTGGATCGACAAGATGATCGAGCCGCCGGGCGAGGCGAAGGCCGACGGCTGGATCTGGATCGAGCTCGGCCGGCGCCTCGGCATGGGCGATGTGCTGAAGGAAGACTACAAGGACCCGGCGCGGTTCTGGGACGAGGTTTGCATCGACAACGAGCTGATGCGCGGCGTGACTCAGCAGCGGCTGCACTCGGTTCCGTACCGCTGGGTGCGCCAGCCGGTGGCGAGCGAATCCGCGCCCGAGATCGACACCTTGTACCTCGCAGGCACCAGCGCCGCCGGCGCGCCGCCCGGGCACCGCTTCCCGACTCCGAGCGGCAAGCTCGAGTTCTGGACCGAGGCGATGGAGGCGAAGTTCGCCGCGCTCGGACTGTCGGCGCTGCCCGAGTTCTACGCCGAGCGCGAGAGCCTGCTCGATCTGCCGTGGGTCGAGCTGCTCGATTCCGACGCCGACGCGGGTGTGCTGTCGCCCTTCTGCCGCCCCGACACGGCAGCCGCGCGCGGGCGCATCGTGCCGCCTTCCGCCGACGGGCCCGGCGCGCGCCTGCGCGCGAAAGGGTTCGACACCGAGCTGGTCACCGGGCGCCCGCCCGCGGCGCACTTTCACAGCCTGACGCACTACTTCTGGCAGGCGCAGGAGATGTGGCCCGACCTGTACTGCCAGATCCATCCCGACAAGGCCGCGCGCCTTGGCATCGCCGACGGCGAGCGCGTGCGCGTGGAGACCGCGCACGGCGCGATCGAGGCCGTGGCCTGGCTGCACGCCGGCATCCGGCCCGACGCGGTGTTCGTGCCGATCGGCTGGGGCGAGCGCCAGCCCTATCACCCGTGGCGCTCGGTCAACTTCCTCACCGACAAGAGCCAGCGCGACCCGGTCTCGGATCAGACCAATCTCAAAGCGCTGCTTTGCCGGGTGTCTCGCGCTGCCTGAGCAACCACTCGAATTGCGCCGCCTCGACCGGGGGGCTGAAGTAGTGGCCCTGCCACTCCTCGCAGCCGAGCGCGAGCAGGCGCTTGAGCTGGGCTTCGGTCTCGACCCCCTCGGCGGCGACCGACAGGCCGAGCGTGCGGGCCATCGCGGTGATGGTCTGCACGATCGTCTCGTCGGCCGGATGCGAGGCGAGCTCGTGCAGGAACGAGCGATCGATCTTGAGCTTGTCGATCGGCAGGCGGCGCAAATAGGAAAGGCTCGAATAGCCGGTGCCGAAATCGTCGATCGCCAGCCGCACCCCGGCCTGGCCGAGCATGCGCAGCGTCGCCACGTTCTCGGGCAGGTGCGACATCAGCACGCGCTCGGTGACTTCGAGCTCGAGGCTGCCGGCCGCGATGCGGTGCGCCGCCATCGCATCGCGCAGCTGCCTGACGTAGCCCTCGCCCTGCGCCAGCTCGGGCGCCGAGACGTTGAGCGAGAACCAGGGCGCGGCCGGCAGCGCCTGCTGCCAGGCGCCGACCTGCGACAGCGCCCGCTCGAGCGTCCATTCCCCTACCGCGCGGATCAGGCCGCAGGTTTCGGCGAGCGGGATGAAGGCGTCGGGCAGCAGCAGGCCGCGCTCCGGGTGCTGCCAGCGCACCAGCACCTCGCAGCCGACGATCGATCCGCCGCGCACGCCCCGCACCACCGGCTGGTAGTGCAGCCGCAGCTCGCCGCGCGCGAGCGCGCGGCGCAGGTCGTTCTCGAGCGTCAGGCGCTCCACCGCGCGCGTGTGCAGCTCGGGGGCGAAGAAGCGGAACGCGTTGCGCCCCGCGTCCTTGGCGGCGTACATCGCCGCGTCGGCGCTCTTGAGCAGCGTAGCCGAGTCGTGCCCGTCGGCCGGATAGATGCTGATCCCGATCGAGGCGCCGACGCTTAGCGTGTGGCCCTCGACCGTGAACGGCCGCGCCAGGATGCCGAGCACGCGCTGCGCCACCACCGCGGCGTCCGAGCCGCTCTTGAGCCCGTTCCACAGCAGCACGAACTCGTCCCCGCCCAGGCGCGCGAGGGTGTCGTCGCGCCGCAGCGTGCTGCCCAGTCGCTCGCCGACCGCGCGCAGCAGCGCGTCGCCGGCCTGGTGGCCGAGGGAGTCGTTCACCAGCTGGAAGCGGTCGAGGTCGATCAACAGCAGCGCGAGCTGGCCGTGGCTGCGCGCCGCGGCGAGAATCGCCTGGTTGGCGCGGTCGTTGAGCAGCACGCGGTTCGGCAACCCGGTCAGCGCGTCGCGCGTGGCGAGGTACTCGATCCTCTCCTCGGCCTGCTTGCGCGCGGTGATGTCGGCGCCGGTGCCGCGGTAGCCGGTCAGGCGACCCGCGGCGTCGTACACCGGCACGCCGCTTACCGACTGCCAGATGACGCGGCCGGACTTGGTGATGGTACGGAACACTAGATCGCGGAAGGGCGCGCCTTGCGCCGACCGGCGGGCGAACCAGTCGTCGTTGCCGCGCGCCTCGCCGAGCGGCATGAAATCCTGCGGCGGCCGCCCCAGCATCTCCGCGCGCATGTAGCCGAGCACCGCCTCGACCCGCGCCGACAGGTAGGTGTAGCGCCAGGCGGTGTCGGTTTCCCATACGTACTCGCCTGCCGCTTCGACCACGTCGCGGAAGCGCTGCTCGCGCTCGGCCAGCTCCTCGCGCACGCGGCGCTGCTCGCTCACGTCGCGCAGCACCGACTGCACCACCAGCCGGCCGCGCTCGAGATACGATACACCGGCGGCCTCGATCACCGCCTCGCTGCCGTCGACGCAGCGCAGCCGGCGCTCTTCGAACGCGGTGCTGCCGGGCCCGGCGGCGAGATACTGCATGCGCTCGCGCAGGCGCGCCGCTTCGTCCGGATGCACCAGCTCCTCGAGCCGCATCCCGATCAGGCGCGCCGGACTCGCGGCCTTGAGCATGCGCGCCGCGGCCGGGTTGGCGTACTCGATTATGCCGCCGCTGTGCACCAGCAGCCCGTCGGGGGCGAGCTCGATCAGCGCGCGGTAGCGCTCCTCCGCCTCGCGCAGCGCCTGCTCGGCGTGCTTGCGCACGCCGATGTCCGCCGCGATCCCCGACACCCGCCGGGCGCGCCCGTCGGCGCCGCGCAGCGTGACCCGGCCCGCCGCGTGCAGCCATTTCCACTGCTCGTGCGCGGTGCGCACCCGCACGTCGATGCTGAAATCCTCGTGCTCTGCCCTAAGC
>DAHVFK010000650.1 GCA_027317055.1 Betaproteobacteria bacterium
TGGCGTCTTTGCCATAGCGGGCGATGCTCTGCGCGGCGGCTGCGATGAAGTGGTCGTTGACCGGGGCCGGTAGGCCGGTGATGCCGTCGCGGCCGATGTAGCGCAGCGCCAGGGCCATCGATGGCGTGGCCGCTGCCTGCGCTGCCTGACCAGACGCGGACCCGAACGCAACCGCGGCGGCCATGACTGCAAAGGCGAACGCAGCGCCGGCGGCGGCCACGAGAGCACGGCGCGGGAATCTCATAAAGGTCATGCTACCCACATTGTCGGCAAGATCCCGTGCGCACGCGACGGCAGCAGGCTGCGACTGCGAGTCCCCCGTGCGCACGCGGGCCACCTGCGCGCAGTGGTGCCCCGCGAACCGCGCAAGACGGCAAGAAAGTGGATCCTCACAGCAATCACGGTTGGCGGTAACCTTACAGCAACCGATTCGTTATACAGAGAGAACGCGGCGAGAGCCGAGAAGGAGACGAGCATGACGATCATCAACCCCGCTCGCGCTGCCACACCAGGTACGGCGTCCATCAGCTGAGGGTACTGCGCAGACAGTACGGCGATCGACGTGCCGTGCCGCTCAGCGGTACGGCCTTTTCATTTCTCGGTCCGGACACTCTGCTCCCCAAACGCTGCAACCTGCAGCGTGAGATAGGGCACAGACAGGCCTGGCCCTGCAGCAGGACAATTCGGCCGTAAGTTGCAGTCAGGTGGCCAGACCGACGGCGACACCTGCGACGTTTAGCGCATCTACTGACCGGCGAATCAGGCCAATCACCGCGACTTTATTTTGGCGGAGTGACTGGCGTCCGTATGCATGTCAGATAGCCGCGCTCATTAGGTAGCACGAAATGTGCTCCAGAAAGGAGACGAACATGTATCGCTTCACAGGACTGAACGGTCGCGATCTTGCAGCCATGCAGAACCATCGCATCATTCTTCCCGGCGACCCGGAGCCAGAATGGCTTCGCCGGGCTGCAGAATACGCACGCATCCTCCCGGAACTGCAAGCAGAACAGCGGGCAGCGCGAGCGACGCTGTTGCGGGAACGGGGCCTCGTCGGCCGCCTTCGCCTGGTCCTCGGGTTCGCCTGAACCGGGCCCAAGAAACCGAAAGGAACGCACCACCGTGTCACCGTTTTGGGGCAAATCACTCCACGACATCGCCATTGAGCGGCATCGCCGCGTCATCGAGCCGGGTGCGCCGGAACCCGTGTGGCTCTACCGGGATGCGGAGCACGCGCGCATCCTCACGCAGATCTGCGCCGACCAGCGGGAGTCCCGCCAGCGTGAGCGCATTCAGCGCGGATTCGTCCGGCGGCTGCGCCTCGTGCTGCGGCTGGCATGACGATGTTGTCGAGCCAAATCGAAAGAGGGGCACCCAATGGGTGCCCCTCTTTCGATTTGGTGGACAGCGGGACTGCTAAGGAATGCATGGCCCCGAAGGGGTCAGGCCTCCAGAATTTCCTTGAAGCGCGAGTTCAGGTTCTTCCGTTGGAATGTAGCCCGGGCGAGGTTATCGACGTAATCCTGGACCTGGAGTTTGCGGAGCGCGCGGAGCTTTTCGTGCCCGGCCTCCATGTGTTCCTTGCCTCCGCCGAGGAGCAGGGCGAGTGGCTCGGACACCACCGGGTCCTTCCAGTCCTTGAACATTTGTGCCTCGCCCTTGCCGAAGTAGAGGTCCTGTTCTTCCCGGCGCGAGGGGAGCTTATAGAGGAAGTGCTTGAACCGCTCGACGTGGTAATCCATCATCC
>DAHVFK010000651.1 GCA_027317055.1 Betaproteobacteria bacterium
CTCGGGCACTGGGTCGACGCGGGGGTGATCGCCGGTGTGATCGTGATCAACGCCGTCGTCGGCTTCATCCAGGAGGGCAAGGCGGAGGAGGCGCTCGAAGCGATCCGCAAGATGCTCTCGCTCTCGGCGCTCGTGCTGCGCGGTGGCGCGCGGCGCGTGCTGCCCGCCGAGCAGCTGGTGCCGGGCGACGTGGTGCTGCTCGCCTCGGGCGACAAAGTGCCGGCCGACCTGCGCCTGCTCGAGGCGAGGAACTTGAGGATCGACGAGGCGATGCTCACCGGCGAGTCGGAGCCGGCGGGCAAGTCGGTCGCGCCGGTCGGCGCCGACGCGGCGCTGGGCGACCGCACCTGCCTCGCCTTCTCCGGCACGCTGGTGACCTACGGCCAGGCCACGGGCGTGGTGGTCGCCACCGGCGCGGGAACCGAGATCGGACGCATCAGCGCGCTGCTCGAGACGGTCGAAGAGATCTCGACCCCACTCACGCGCCAGCTCGCGGTGTTCGGGCGCTGGCTCACGGTCGCGATCCTGCTGCTCGCGGGCGCCACCTTCGCGCTCGGCTACTGGCTGCGCGGCTTCAGCGCGGCCGACATGTTCGTCGCCGCGGTCGCGATCGCGGTGGCGGCGATCCCGGAGGCGCTGCCGGCGATCGTAACCATTGCGCTCGCGATCGGGGTGCGGCGCATGGCGCGCCGCAACGCGATCGTGCGCCGCCTGCCGGCGGTCGAGACGCTCGGCGCGGTGACGGTAATTTGCTCCGACAAGACGGGCACGCTCACCAAGAACGAGATGACGGTGCGGCGCGTGCTCGAGGGCAACGCCGAGATCGAAGTCCAGGGCGCGGGTTACGCGCCGCACGGAGGCTTCCTCGCCGGCGGCCAGACGCTCGATCCGGCGCAGCACCGCCCGCTGCTGGAGCTCGCGCGCGCCGGGCTGTTGTGCAACGAGGCCACGCTGCGCGAGGAGGGCGGCGCCTGGCAGCTCGAGGGCGACCCGACCGAGGGCGCGCTGGTCACGCTGGGGTTGAAGGCAGGCCTGCACGCGGCGCGCGAGTGCGCCGAGCGGCCGCGCCTGGACGCGATCCCGTTCGAGTCGGAGCACCGCTTCATGGCGACGCTGCACCACGCGCCCGACGGCTCGCACGCGATTTTCGTCAAGGGCGCGCCCGAGCGCGTGCTCGAGATGTGCGACGTCGACCGCGCCGCCTGGAGCGCGCGCGTCGAAGCGCTCGCGCGCGACGGCATGCGCGTGCTCGCGCTCGCCATGCGCGCGGCGCCCGCGACGCAGGAGGCCCTCGCCTTCGAGCACGTCGACGGCGGCTTTAAGCTGCTCGGCCTAGTGGGCATCATCGACCCGCCGCGCGAAGAGGCGATCGAGGCGGTGCGCCAGTGCCGCGAGGCCGGCATCCGGGTCAAGATGATCACCGGCGACCACGCTGTGACCGCGCGCGCGGTCGGCGCCATGCTGGGCATCGAGCCCGGCGACGTGCTCGCGCGCGCGAGCCCCGAGGACAAGCTGCGGCTGATCGAGCGGCTTCAGGCCGAGGGCGAGGTGGTGGCGATGACCGGCGACGGCGTCAACGACGCGCCGGCGCTCAAGCGCGCCGACGTCGGCGTGGCGATGGGCGAAAAGGGCACCGAGGCGGCCAAGGAGGCGGCCGACATGGTGCTCGCCGACGACAACTTCGCCTCGATCGAGCGCGCGGTCGAGGAAGGGCGCACGGTCTACGACAACCTGAAGAAGACCAT
>DAHVFK010000652.1 GCA_027317055.1 Betaproteobacteria bacterium
GAGTTGCGCGAACGTCTCGCCCAGCTCGAGGCCCGCGGCGCCACTGGCATCATCTTCGGGACCAGCGGTTACGATGTGGAACGCGAGCTGAGGGCCTACGCGGAGGTGGCCGGATTGAAGTGACTGAGGCGCGGTGCTTATTTGTGATCGCTCGCCGCCCCTCGTACTGAGCAAAGACCGCAGCGGGGCAACAGCCGCCGGTCACCACCCCTGCCCGGCCCGCAAGCTCCCCCGGAAGCCCAAAGCCCGCAGACACCGCCACAATTCGGCGCCGTTGCGGCAGCCGGCGGTCCATTCGGCGTCGAGCGAGGCGAGATGGGGTTCGAGTGAATTCGATCGGCAGCGGAATACGTCGCCGCCGCCACCGCGCATGACCTCGCGCACCAGCTTGCGGCTGCGACCGGTCCGCCGCACGATCTCCTTGATCGGCGTGCCGCCCTGGGCGAGCGTGCGAATCAGGGCCGTAGGCCTCCTCGCGCCGCAGGTAGCCTTCGTGCTGCAAGCGCTCAGCGTGGGTCAGCAGCGCCGGGTCGATGGCGGTGGTGCCGAGCGTCAGGCGGATGGGGCGCATCGATCGCCGTACCGCTTCCAAAAGCGCCGCGCTGGCGTTCTCCATCATATGCCAGCGGTCGGCGACCTGCACGGCTTGCGGTGCCGCCCTGATCGCAGCCTGACCGTACCCGCCGCCGCGGTCGCGGGAGATGACGCGGACTTCAGGGTGGCGCGACAACCACTTCTCGATGGTGACGGGCTCGCGATCGGGGAGCAGGTCGACGATGCGTCGTCGCTCGAGGTCGCAGATAAATGCTGCCGTAGCGCTGACCGCGCTTCCACGCCCAATCGATGCCGATGACGTGTAACGGCGATCGGTCTCGGGCGGCATGCCGGCGCACAACGCAACAAGGTGTCCTTGCTGACCGGCAGCATCAGCCGTCGCGCCAGCGCGGCAGCCGGTCGACCGTCCAAAGCAATGCCGAGGTGGTGGACGATCAACTCAAGCCGGGATGTCCGGCGAGCAGATCTGCCGGAGACCGCATCGCCAAGCCGCTCTGCAAAAATGCGACGCCGGCAGCCGGGTTTGGCGCAGCGGAAACGGCGAACCGTGACGCGCATCTGAACGGCGCGACCCTGCGAGGGCAGATCGAGGAGCCGACGTTCGTAGCGGCTGTGCACTTTCTCGGACGGCCGGCCGCAATCGGGACACCGACCAGCGGCAGCGCGACATCGGGCTCTGACCAGAAGGCGCTGCGACGCAATCTCGACCTCCTCGATCAGCAGACCAGCCGGCGACAGCAACCGAAACTCTCGATACACCATGGCAAGCATCCCCCCATGCTATGCCTACTGAATCTAGCGTATCTGCATCGAAAGTGCGCCAGAGCCCCGATTGCGCGCCGCTTGGGTCGGGGGGACGGCGGCGACCCTCAAGCCGCTCGACAACGCGCTCGCCGCCTCCGACACCCTGCATGTCGACGATACGCCGGTGCCGGTGTTGGCGCGGGGCACCGGCAAGACCAAGACCGGGCGGCTGTGGGTCTATGTCCGCGATGAGCTAGGCCGCATTTATCTCAAGGGCCGCGACGGCGACCGCGCCAATGCCATCCTCGCCGCCGGCTACAACTTCGCCCTCCTTCTGCGCTGGTTGGCGACGCTCTTGCGCGCCCTCCTCCAGGCGCTGCTATCGACCCTGCTCTGCCTTCCGATACCGGAAAATCTCGCCCAAACCC
>DAHVFK010000653.1 GCA_027317055.1 Betaproteobacteria bacterium
TCGCGGTCAACGGCATCCTTTTCAATCACGAATCGCCACGCCGGGGCGAGAATTTTGTCACGCGCAAGATCACGCGCAGCGCCACCCGTATCAAACTGGGCCTGCAGCATCGGCTCGCATTGGGCAATCTCGAGGCGCTGCGCGACTGGGGTTTCGCCGGCGACTACGTCGAGGCGATGTGGTTGATGTTGCAGCAGGAGAAGCCCGACGACTACGTGATCGCGACCGGTGAGAGCCATTCGGTACACGAGTTTCTGGAACTCGTCTTCGACCGGCTCAAGCTCGACTGGCGAACGGCTGTTGAGACCGATCCTCACTACCTGCGTCCTTCGGAAGTGGATATGCAGTGCGGCGATGCGGGCAAGGCGCGCCGCATGCTCGGCTGGGAACCAAAAGTGAAGTTCCAGGAACTCGTGGGGATGATGGTGGACGCCGACCTCGAGTTGGCCCAGCGCGAGCTCAAAGCCGGGAGTTAGGACTCACGTAAGCCGGTACATATTGAACCCAAAGGTTGGGACAGGGAAGCGTGGATCGCCAACAATCGACTCTACTGCGGCCAGATCCTTGAGATCCGCAAGGCAAGCGCTGCTCGTTGCATTACCACAAGCTCCAGACGGAATCGTTTTACCTGAGAGCAGGCCGTCTCACGCTGCGAATCAAAGAGTCACTGAACGCCGCCATTGCCGAGGAGTTTGAGCTCAGCGATGCCCAGAGGATATTTGAGCGCTTCGTGCCCGAGGAGATCGGGATCACGCCACTCGCCTTCGAGAACACCTTCTATTGCCGGCGCTGCGCCGCGATGGCGTCGTACAAGACCTGTCCGCATGACGACCCCGACCGGCTCCTACTGTCGGGCACCAAGGTCCGCGAGCTACTGCGGTGTGGCGAAGCGCCGCCGCCGGAATTCACGCGCCCCGAGATCGCCGCGATTCTGGTGCGCGCCATGCGCAATAACCACTGAAAGCTGCCGTCGCGGTTTCGTATGTGCGGAATAATCGGTTATGTTGGTCCTCGCGAAGCGCCGCCGATACTGCTCGGCGGTCTCAGCCGCCTCGAATATCGCGGCTACGATTCGGCCGGTATCGCCACGTTGACGCCCGCGGGCCAGATGGAAATCCGCCGCGCCGTCGGCAAGCTCAATAACCTGCTACATCTCATCGATGAGTCGCCGCTCACCGGCTGCATCGGCATCGGGCATACGCGATGGGCCACGCACGGACGCCCGTCGGAGGGGAACGCGCATCCGCACAAGGCCGGCCCGGTCGCCGTGATCCATAACGGCATCATCGAGAATTACGTTGAACTGCGTACGGCGCTGATCCAGCGCAACCACAAGCTGCGCTCCGAGACCGACACCGAGCTCATCTCGCACCTGATCGAGGAGCAGCTCAAGCATGCCGAGGGCCTGGCCGAGGCCGTCCGCGTGGTCGTGCGCGCATTGCGCGGCTCGTTTTCGATCGTCGTGCTGTCCGAGACCGAACCCGGCACCCTGGTGGCCGCGAAGACCGCGACGCCGCTGGTGCTCGGCCTCGCCGAAGGCGAAAATTTCGTCGCCTCCGACATCCCTGCGATTCTCGAGCACACGCGCCGCGCGCTGGTGATGGAGGACGGCGAACTCGCGGAACTGACCGCGGCGGGCGTACGCCTGATGAACTTCGACGGCATTCCGGTGCATCGCGAAGCCCGCTACATCGAATGGGACGCGGTGGCCGCGACCAAGGG
>DAHVFK010000654.1 GCA_027317055.1 Betaproteobacteria bacterium
TCCGGCAGCAGGCATATGCGCAGCGCGGGCGCGAGCCAGGCCAGCTCTTCGCTCAGGCGCTGCGCGTCGAGCGCGGTGGCCGACACCACCGCGACCGGGCGCTCGGCGGCCGCGAGGCGCGCGAGCGCGAGCGCATCGGCGGAGCCGGCGAGCCGGGCGTAGCGTCGGCGGGAGCGTGGCTGGGGGAGATCTTCTCGGTGCATGAAGGCGGACCGCGGCTTGTTCGTCGGGGCGCGCCGTGCAATTATACCGACCTGAATTATCGAAGGTTTTGCAGTGAGCCTCTACGCCCTGATCCCCGCCGCCGGCGCAGGCACGCGCATGGCGGGCGGACAGCCCAAGCAGTACCTCGCGCTCGCCGGCAAGCCGATGCTGTGGCACGCGGCGCGCGCCCTTTGCGTGCCGGCGGTCGAAACCGTGTTTGTGGTGCTGGCGCCGGGCGACGAGCGCTTCGCTGCCTGCGACTGGAGCGCGCTCGGCCGGCGCATCGAGCCGCTGTACTGCGGCGGCGAGACGCGCCGCGACTCGGTCTACAACGGGCTGGTGGCGGCGATGGCGGCGGTCGATGCCGACGACTGGATCCTGGTGCACGACGCGGCGCGCCCCTGCCTGCCGCGCGCCGACCTCGAGCGCCTGATCGAGGAGTGCAAGGGCGACGCGATCGGCGGCATCCTCGCGCTGCCGGCGGCCGACACGGTCAAGCGCGCGGCCAAGGACGAGGCGGGCGCGCTGCGCGTGGCCGCGACCGAGGACCGCGCCCAGCTGTGGCTGGCGCAGACGCCGCAGATGTTCCGCGCCGCGCTGCTCGCGCAGGCGCTCAAGGACGCCAGGGGGGGGCTCACCGACGAGGCGAGCGCGCTCGAGGCGATGGGCTTGAGGCCGCGCCTGGTGACCGGCAGCCGCGAGAACCTGAAGGTCACTTTTCCGGAAGACCTCGGCATCGCCGAGGCCATCATCGCGGGGAGAAAATGAGAATAGGGCAGGGCTACGACGTGCACGCGCTGGTAGACGGGCGCAAACTGGTGATCGGCGGCGTGACCATCCCGCACGACAAGGGCCTCGCGGGCCATTCGGATGCCGACGTGCTGCTGCACGCGATCTGCGACGCGCTGCTCGGCGCGGCGGGGCTGGGCGACATCGGCGGACATTTTCCGGACAGCGACAAGCAGTACGCGGACATCGACAGCCGCATGCTGCTGCGCGAGGTGGCACGCAAGCTCGCCGCACGCCAGCTGCAGGTGGGCAACATCGACGCGACCGTGGTGGCCGAAGCGCCGCGGCTCGCGCCGCACATTGCGCGCATGATCGGCAACATCGCGGCCGACCTGGGCGTGGCGCCGGCGCGCGTGAGCGTCAAGGCGACCAGCACCGAGCAGCTCGGCTTCATCGGGCGCGGCGAGGGCATCGCCGCGCTGGCGGTCGCGCTGCTCGAGGCGGCGTGATGTATTCGCCGCCCTACAACAGGGTCGAGGACCGCGCCGAGCTGCTCGCGTTCATGCGCGCGCACTCGTTTTGCCTGCTGGTGACCGGGGCGGGCGGTGAGCTCGCCGCCTCGCACCTGCCGTGCCTGGTCGAAGCGCGCGCCGAGCGGCTCGTGCTGGTGATGCACATGGCGCGCGCCAACCCGCAGTGGCAGTCGTTCTTCGACGACGACGCGCTGGTAGTGTTTTCGGGGCCGCACGCCTACGTCTCGCCGCGCTGGTACGAGCG
>DAHVFK010000655.1 GCA_027317055.1 Betaproteobacteria bacterium
TCGAAATGGAGTTCGGTCCCGGATTCACCGTGCTGACGGGCGAGACCGGCGCGGGCAAGTCGATCCTGGTTGACGCGATCGAGTTGCTGATGGGCGGCCGGGCCGACGCCGCGACGGTGCGCGAGGGCGCCGAGCGGGCCGAGCTGTCGGCGGAATTCGACCTCGATCAAGGGGCGCCGCTCGCGGCCTGGCTCGCCGAGCGTGAGCTCGAGGGCGACCCGGGCAGCCTTATTCTCAGACGCAGCGTCGACCCCGCGGGACGCTCGCGCTGCTTCATCAACGGCCGCGCCGCCACCCTGGCGCAGCTGCGCGAAGCGGGCGAATACCTGGTGGACATTCACGGCCAGCATGCGCACCAGTCGCTGCTGCGCGCGGCGGCTCAGCGCGAACTGCTCGACGCGCACGCCGGCGCCGAAGCGCTGGCGCGCGAAACGGCCGAGGCCTTTCGCGCCTGGAAGCGGCTCGAGGCGCTGGCGGCCGAGGCGCAAGCCCAGTTCGCACAGCGTGAGGCCGAGCGAGCGGATTTGCAGGCCAAGTTCGACGAGTTGACCCGGCTCGCGCCGCGCGAGGGCGAATGGGACTTGCTCACGGCCGAGCACGCGCGGCTCGCTCACGGCTCGGCCCTGCTCGAAGGCGCCCAGGCGTCGCTCGACGCGCTGTCGGAGGCGGAGGGCGCGAGCCTGCCGCAGCTCGCGGCGGTCACCGGCCGCCTGCGCGCGCTATCGGAGCACGATGCGCAGCTCGCGCCCGTGGTCGAAGGGCTGCAAGCCGCCGCTGCGCAGGCGGGCGAAGCGCTGCGCGAGCTGCGCCGCTACGCTTCGCGCGTGGAGCTCGACCCCGCGGCGCTGCGCCAAGCGGAAACGCGCATCGAGGCGCTGCATGCGGCCGGGCGCAAGTTCCGCGTTCGCCCGGCCGAGCTGGCGAGCCTGGCGGGCGAGCTGCAGGCGCGGCTGGCGGAACTGGACCTCGCGGTGGATCCCGAAGCCTTGCGGCGCGAAGTGGGGGCGGCGCGCGAGCGCTTCGTGGCCGCGGCGAAGAAACTCTCGGCGCGGCGCAAGAGCGCGGCCCAGGCGCTGTCAAAGGAGGTAAGCGAGGGCATGCAGCAGCTGGCCATGAGCGGCGGGCGCTTCGCCATCGGTCTGCGCGCGCTCGAAACGCCGGCGGCGACCGGCGCGGAGGAGGTCGAGTTCGAGGTCTCCTCGCACCCGAGCCTGCCGCTGCGGCCGCTGGCAAAGGTGGCCTCGGGCGGCGAGCTGTCGCGCATCAGCCTCGCGTTGCAGCTGGTGGCGAGCAAGGCGTCGCCGGTGGGCACGCTGGTGTTCGACGAAGTGGACTCGGGAATCGGCGGAGCGGTGGCGGAAACCGTCGGCCGTTCGCTGCGCCGCCTTGGACGCGAGCGGCAGGTGCTGTGCGTGACCCATCTGCCGCAGGTCGCCGCGCAGGGCGACCGGCAATGGACGGTGGTCAAGGCCGGCGCGCGCGGCAAGCTCGCGGTGAGCGTGCAGCAGCTCGAAGGCAAGGCCCGGGTCGAGGAACTCGCGCGCATGCTGGGCGGCGCGCAGATCACGGCGACCACGCGCCGCCACGCGGCAGAAATGCTCGGCGGCTAGGCGCCGTCGCCGGCGTCGCGCTCGAGCTGCCGCGCCGCGGCGCGGTGCTCGCAATCGGGCTTGCTGCAATCCGCGTACAGAGCGAGCGAATGCCCACGC
>DAHVFK010000656.1 GCA_027317055.1 Betaproteobacteria bacterium
GGTAGGGCGTGTAGGCGGTGTACCAGCCGGGGTTCTCGAGCACGTTGCGCTGGATCACCTGCGGCGTGTGGCAGGCGTGGTAGCCGGTGCCGATGCAGCTGCGCCAGATTTCGTTTTCGCCCGCGATCGCGCGCAGCTCGGCCAGCGCCTCGGCCTCGCCGAGCGGCGCGGGCAGCTCGAGCGGCTGCCGCTGGCGAATCGACGCCGGCAGCGCCTCGTCCAGCAGCGCCTCGCGCGAGGGCAGGCCCAGCACGGCGAGCATCTCGCGCTCGGCCGGCGCGTAGATACCGAGGTGGCGCGGCTCGAATTCCCCGCCGCTCACTTGAAGCTCTTCTTATAGGCGGCGGCGTCGAGCAGTTCATCGAGCGCGGACGCATCCGCGGGCTTGAGGCGGAACAGCCACACGCCGTAGGGATCCTTGTTCAGCTCGCCCGGGGCGTCGTTGAGCGCGCCGTTCGCCGCCACCACCTCGCCCGCGAGGGGCGCGTAGACGTCGGAGGCCGCCTTGACCGACTCGACCACCGCCGCGCCGTCTCCGGCGGCGAGCTCGCGCCCGACCTCGGGCAGCTCGACGTAGACCAGCTCGCCGAGCGCTTCCTGGGCATGGTCGGTGATGCCGATGCTCACCGTGCCGTCGGCCTCGGCGCGCAGCCACTCGTGGGAGGAAGTGTACTTGAGCTCTTCGGGGACGTTCATCGCGGTTCTCCGGGTTCAAACGAGGATGCGGCCCTGGCGCACGAACGGCGGCCGCACGAGGCGCGCGGGCAGTCGCTTGTCGCGCACTTCTACCTGCGCCGTCTCGCCCGGGGCGGCGCGCACCGGCAGGCGCGCGAGGGCGATCGAGGTCTGCAGCGTGGGCGAGAAGCTGCCGCTGGTGACTTCGCCCTCGCCGTGCGCCAGGCCCACGCGCTGGTGCGCGCGCAGCACCCCGCCGCGCCCGACGAGCACCAGCCCGAGCTGCGCGCGCGCGGGCAGCTGGGTCGCGAGCGCACGCTTGCCGACGAAGTCTCTTGCGCTTTCCAGGTCCACGGTCCAGCCGAGGCCGCATTCGAGCGGCGTCGTATGTTCGTCCATGTCCTGGCCGTAAAGGTTCAGCCCCGCCTCCAGGCGCAGCGTGTCGCGCGCGCCCAGGCCACAGGGCCGCACACCGGCACGCGCGAGGCGCGCCCAGGCGTCCTCGGCCTGCGCCGTGGGCAGCAGCAGCTCGAAGCCGTCCTCGCCGGTGTAGCCGGTGCGCGAGACGAACACCGCGCCCGCCTGCGCGCCGAAAAAGGCTTCGAGCGGCTCGCTCGCGGCGCGCAGCGCCGGCAGCGCGTCCCAGGTGCGCACGCGCGCCTGCGGGCCCTGCACCGCGATCATCGCCAGGTCGCGCCGCGGGCGCAGCGCCGCGCCGGCCGGGCCGAGCGAAGCGAGCCAGGCCAGGTCCTTATCGGCGGTCGCGGCGTTCACCACCACCCGGTACAGGTCGCCGCGCACGAAATGCACGATCAGGTCGTCGAGAATGCCGCCGTCCTCGCGCAGCATGCAGGAGTAGAGCGCCTTGCCGGGCTGCTTCAGGCGCTCGACGTTGTTCGCCAGCGCGTGCGCGAGGAAGGCCCGTGCGCCCGCGCCTTCGACGTCGAGCGCCAGCATGTGAGAGGTGTCGAACATGCCGGCGTCGCGCCGCACCGCGTGGTGCTCCTCGATCTGCGAGCCGTAGTGCAGCGGC
>DAHVFK010000657.1 GCA_027317055.1 Betaproteobacteria bacterium
TTCCAGTGGTGGCTGCCGCAGGACGTGGGGCGGCTGTGCGCGCATGCGATCGGCGCCGGAATCGAGGTGGACTACGCGCGCGACCTGGTGCGCTGGCGCAGGCTGATGCCGGGCGGCGAGGCGCCGGCGCCGGAGAACTGGCCGTGGGCCTTCCGGGTTTTCACCTTCGGCGGCTTCCGCCTGCTGCGCCAGGGCGAACCGCTGGCGGCGAGCGGCAAGGCGCAGCGCCGCCCGCTCGAGCTGCTCAAGGTGCTCATCGCCTACGGCGGCGAAGGCGTGGCCGAGGAGCGCATCGCCGACGCGATCTGGCCGCGCATCCCGGGCGACTCCGCGCACCGCTCCTTCACCAGCACGCTGCACCGCCTGCGCAAGCTCCTGGGCGAGGACAAGGCGCTCGTGCTGCACGAGGGCAAGCTGAGCTTTGACCGGCGCTACGTGTGGACCGACGCCTGGGCATTCGAGGCCCAGGCGGACACGCTCGAGGCGGCGCTGCGCGCCGGAGGCGACGCGGTCGCGCCGGCGGCCGAGCGCCTGCTTGCCCTCTACCGCGGGCCTTTCCTCGCCGGTGAAGCCGACGAGGCGTGGATGCTCGAGCGCCGCGAGCGCATGCGCGCGCGCCTGGCGCGCCTGCTCGCGGCCGCGGGCCGCGTCTGGGACGGCGCGCACGAGCTCGCCGCGCGCTGCCGCGAGCTCGATCCCGCGCTCGCCGAGCCGGCCTCCGCCCGTGCGCCGGGGGCTGGATAGATATACAGCATTCGCCCATAATGGGCGGCGTGACGGCGACCCCGGTTTCGACTTCGGTTTTCGGGCGGCTGAACGAGGCCCAGCGCGCGGCGGCGTGCGCGGGCGGCGCGCCGCTGCTGATCGTCGCCGGCGCGGGCACCGGCAAGACCAACACGCTCGCGCACCGCGTCGCCTGGCTGGTGCTGCAGGGCGTCGCGCCGCAGCGCATCCTGCTGCTGACATTCACTCGCCGCGCGGCCCAGGAGATGACGCGCCGGGCGCAGAAGATCGTCGGCGAGGCGGCCAAGGAAGTCGGCCTGCCGTGGTCGGGCACCTTCCATTCGATCGCCAACCGCCTCATCCGGCGCCACAGCGCGCGCCTGGGGCTGGACGCGAATTTCAGCGTGCTCGACCGCGGCGACGCGGCCGACCTGATGGACGTGGTGCGCCACGAGCTGGGGCTGTCGAAGATGGACAAGCGCTTCCCGCGCAAGGACACCTGCCTCGCGATCTACTCGCACCGCGTCAACACGCAGGGGGCGCTGCGGCGCACGCTGATCGACGCCTTTCCCTGGTGCGCCGAGTGGGAAGACGAGCTCACGCGCCTGTACCGCGCCTACGTCGAGCGCAAGCTCGCCAACCAGGCGCTCGACTACGACGACCTGCTGCTGTACTGGCACGCGATGGCCGCCGACCCGGCGCTCGCGGCCGAGATGAGCGCGGCCTTCGACCACATCCTGGTGGACGAGTACCAGGACACCAACGCATTGCAGGCGCAGATCCTGAAGGCGCTGCGGCCCTCGGGCGAGGGGGTGACGGTGGTGGGCGACGATGCGCAGTCGATCTACTCGTTCCGCGCCGCCACGGTGGAGAACATCCTCGGCTTTCCGGCGCAGTACGCGCCGCCCGCGGCGGTGGTGACGCTCGAGCGCAACTACCGCTCGACCCAGGGCGTGCTCGACGCCGCCAACGCGCTGATCGGCG
>DAHVFK010000658.1 GCA_027317055.1 Betaproteobacteria bacterium
CGGCGGCTCCGCGATGACGGCTGAACCAGGGTGGGAATGAACCGACATTTTGGGCGGCTTATACCAGGCGCCGAAAGTATCGACTCATCGCGGCGGTCCATCCCCACCGTCATGGTCGGCGGAGGCCACTGGTGTCCGGCACGTTACTTGCATGGGAACAGAGTGAGTTGGGGGATTGGGGGTGGTCGCTGGATTTTTGGCGGATCGAGCAGGTCGGCGATCGTCTTGCGGGTGAACAGATGGCTTCGGATGGCGGTCAGCAGGGCGGTTGCGGAGTGGGCGACCGCCTGTTTGACCGTCTGCTTGGCATGGGCGAGGCGCACCAGGATGTAGGCGATCATGGCGGTGGCGATCTGGATGCGGACGGCGTTCTCGGAGGTGCCCATGAAGCGGCTGATGCGCAGGTTCTGCTTGATCCATTTGAAGAACAGCTCGATCTGCCAGCGCTCCTTGTAGAGTGCGGCGATCGCCTCAGCGGGGCTGGCCAGATCATTGGTGAAGAGGCGCAGCCTGCGGCCCGGGCCGATGCGGATCGTGATCTCGCGGCCGATGCTGTCGAACGGGTTGCGGCGGCTTTTCGCCAGCCGCTCGGGCAGCCGGCCGGTGCGGTCCGACACCACGACCGTGCCGGCGGCAACCGGCCGGTCTTCGACATCATGCAGCGGCGTGTTGCGCTTCAATCGGGTGACGAAGTGGCAGCCCTTGTCGTGCAGCGCGGCCCACCAGGCGAAATCGTAGTAGCCGAGATCAAACACGTAGGTCGCCCCCGCCTCGATGTCCAGCATCCGCCTGGCGGCGGTGATGTCGTTGACCTTGGCGGAGGTGAGATCGAACTGGACCGGCTGCCCGGCGCGCGGATCATAGACCATGTGGATCTTGGCGGTCGGCTCGTTGCGGTGCAGGCCGATCCACTGGCGCATCCGCAGGCCGAGATTGACCTGCGTGCTGTCGATCAGGCGGATCACCTCGCCCATCTCCTGGCGCAGGGTGCGGTGCAACCGCGGCAGCATGGCCTGCAGCAGATCGACGAACAGCCCGGCATCGCGGCGGTTGTTGGCGTCGGCCAGCGTCGAGCGACGCGGCGCCTGACTGCCGATCAGTTGCAGCGGGCCGCTGCCCGGCCGCAATCCAGCGACCGTCTGACGCAGGCCGTGCAGGCCGCCGAACGCCGCGCCCAGCATGGTGACCAGATGATCCCGGCTATCGAACGAGCGTACGCCGTCATCGGCGCCATAGCGGCCGGTGAGCCGCTCGAAGGTGTCCCAGGGAATTTCCTGGAAGAGCTCTTCGAGTACGGTAGGCTGATGGCGCATGGCGCTGGTTCCTTGCTGCGGTGGATAACGTTGTCGAACGTCTCCTTCGCAGCAGAATCAACGCCATGCGATTCCACAAGCAGAAATCGTGCCGGACAGCAGTGGCGGAGGCCGACCATCCACGTCTTTCTGTCGTGCCACACCGCGAAGTCGTGGATGGTCGGCCTCCGCCGACCATGACGGTGGGGATGGACCGCCGCGATGAGTCGATACTTTCGGCGCCTGGTATCAGACCTCCAGGATGGCGCCCCGGTCGGCGGCGTGCTACCGCCGCGCGGCGCCCACCCGAGGAAAGAATGCGATGTCCGAGACCACGCCCGCTCCGCAGGCCGCCCCGAATCCGATGCCGCCGCTGGTCGTCAACGTCCAGTATGTGAAGGATTTATC
>DAHVFK010000659.1 GCA_027317055.1 Betaproteobacteria bacterium
GCCGAGGGCGAGGGCTCGATCCCGGTCTACGTCCAGGCGCTGCTGGAGCAGACGGCGGAGAACATGGAAGGCCTGCAGCATATCCTCGCCCGCGGCGAGGAAGGGCGGGGGCAGGCGAATCAGGCCGTGCTGATGCTGACCGAACGGCGCGGCACGCTCTCGGACACGATGCGCGCGAGCCAGCAACTGATGCTGCGCATCGCCGAAAGCCAGGCGCTGATCGGCCCGGCGATGCAGCGCCTCTCGGAGCGCGGCGCCGACGATGCCACCCGCTTGCATCTGCGCAACATCGAGATCTACCTCCAGCGGCTGCTGGTGGAGAGCGAGCAGGGCCGTACCCAGAGCACCGCCGAACTGCGCAACGACATTCGCGTGCTGACCCGCACCATTGCCGCGCTGGCCGAGGGTCAGCCGCAGTGACGCAGCCCGCAGTGACGGGGAGCTGATGCATGGCGGGACGCCTGCGCAACCGCGAGAGCGCGCTCTCTCCGTGGCCCGGCTACGTGGACGCGCTCTCCACGCTGCTGATGGTCATCATCTCCGTCCTGCTGGTGTTCGTGCTGGCGCAGGCGTTCCTGTCGGTGGCACTCTCGCGCCGCGACCAGGCGCTTACCCAACTCAACCATCAGGTCGCGGAGATCAGCCAGATGCTCTCGCTTGAGCGCGGCAAGGCAACCGAACTTCAAGCCTCCGTCTCCAGCCTCGGCCGCGAACTCGCAGCCTCGAACAGCAGCCGGCAGAGCCTGGCACAGCAGCTCGCGGCATTACAGGTGCAGGAAGGGAAACTTGCCGCCGACCGCGACGCGCTGGACGCGGCCAAGCAGGCGCTCGCCGCCCAGCTCGCCGATACCCAGGCGCAGGCGCAGTCCGCCGCCTCGCGCGCGACGGCGCTGCAATCGCAGCTCGCGACGGCGACGGCGAAGGCCGATACCGCCGGCCAGGCGACCGCCGCGGTCACCGGCAAGCTGAATGACGCGCGCGCGGAACTGGCGGCGGCGCAGGCGCAGCTTGCGCAGATGAAGACCCAGATGGCGGCGCTCGATCGCACCGTCACCGCCAACAAGGCGACGATCCAGGCCAAGCTGTCCGAATTGGCCAAGCTCGCGAACCAGGTCGAGGCGCTCACGGCGCTGCGCGACCAGCTTGAGAAGCAGACCGAGCAGGCGGCGGCGAAGGCGCTGACGGACGCGCAGATGCGCGCCGCGATGGCCGCCGACCTCGCCAACGAGCGGAAATTCTCCGACAGCGCCAAGGCGCAGATCGCGCTGCTGAACGCCCAGGTCGGACAGATGCGCGATCAGCTTGCGGCCCTGAATGCGGCCCTTGGCGTCGCCGAGAAGGCCAATGCCGGCAAGGACGTGCAGATCGCCGATCTCGGCAAGCGGCTGAACCTGGCGCTGGCGACCAAGGTGCAGGAGCTGGAGAAGTACCGCTCCGACTTCCTGGGCGAGCTGCGCAAGGTGCTCGCCAACCGCTCCGGCATCCGCGTCGTCGGCGACCGTTTCGTGTTTCAGAGCGAGGTGCTGTTCCCGTCCGGCAGCGCCGACCTCAGCGCCGCCGGTGCCGATCAGATCAAGAAGATCGCCGCGAGCATCCTGCAGATCGCCAAGGAGATTCCCCCTGACCTGCATTGGATCCTGCGCGTCGATGGCCACACCGACCTCGAGCCGGTCACCAACGGCCTGTTCCAGGACAACTG
>DAHVFK010000065.1 GCA_027317055.1 Betaproteobacteria bacterium
CCTACACGCTGCTGCCGTTCGCGATCGCCGCGGCGCTCGGAGCGGCCTTCGGTCCGCTCGGGGCGCTGTTTTTCTTCGTCCAGAGCGCGATGGCAGTGCTGCTGCTCGAAGCCGTCAACTACGTCGAGCACTACGGCCTGCGGCGCGCCCGGCTTTCCGACGGCCGCTACGAGCGCGTGAGCGAGCGCCATGCCTGGGACGCCGACCACGCGCTCACCAACATTTTCCTCATCCACCTGCAGCGCCACGCGGACCACCACCTCAATCCCGCGCGGCCCTACCAGAGCTTGCAACAGCGACCGCTTACGCCGAAGCTGCCGGCCGGCTACGCGGCGATGGTGCCGCTCGCGCTCGTGCCACCGCTGTGGTTCGCGATTATGAATCCGAGGGTGCCGAAACAGGGCGCACCGGGCGCCGCAGTTGCCGGATAATCGGGCCTTTTGGCCACGGGGATGAGCATGGACCTGCCGCAAAACGCATTCAAACGCGCACTCAAGGCGGGCAAGACGCAGATCGGCCTGTGGTCGAGCCTGTCGTCGAGCTACAGCGTGGAGGTGATCGCCGGCGCCGGCTTCGACTGGATCCTGCTCGACTGCGAGCATTCGCCGAACGACCTCGAAAACCTGCTCACGCAGCTGCAGGCGGGCGCGCCCTATGCGACCACGCCGATCGTGCGCGTGCCCTGGAACGACATGGTCACGATCAAGCGCGTGCTCGACATCGGGGCCCAGTCGCTGCTCGTGCCCTACGTCTGCAGCGCCGAGGAAGCAAAGGCCGCGGTCGCGGCGACGCGCTACCCACCGGCGGGCGTGCGCGGCGTCGCCGGCACCACGCGCGCCTCGCGCTTCGGTCGGGTCAAGGATTACGCCAAGCGCGCGCAGGAGGAGCTGTGCCTGCTGGTGCAGGTCGAGACCAAGCCCGCGCTCGACCAGCTCGAGGCAATTTGTGCGGTCGAGGGCGTCGACGGCGTGTTCATCGGCCCGGCCGACCTGCACGCCTCGATGGGATACACCGGCGAGACCGCGAATCCGGCGGTCATGCCGTTGATCGAAGAGGCCATGCGCCGCATCCGCAAGGCCGGCAAGGCGCCGGGCTATCTGTCGCCGGTCGAGGCCGACGCCCGGCGCATGATCGGCGCCGGCTGCCAGTTCTGTGCAGTGGGCGCCGACGTCGGAATTCTGGCGCGCGGCGCGGACGCCCTGGCCGCGAAATTCAAGCAATGAGAAAAACGCAAATGAAGCCCGATATCGTCCTGACCACCAAAATCTTCCCGCCGACGCAGGCGACCCTCGAGCAGGAGTTCGCCTGCCACAGGCTGTACGAGGCCGCCGACCGCAGCGCCTTCCTCAAGCAGCTCGCTCCCCAGGTTCGCGCGCTCGCGACTTTCGGCGCCGCGGGCGCCGATGCGAAGCTGATGGACGCGCTGCCCAAGCTCGAGCTGATCTCCAACTTCGGGGTCGGGGTCGACGCGATCGATCTCGAGGCGGCGAAGAAGCGCGGCATCATCGTCACCAACACGCCCGATGTCCTGAACGGTTGCGTGGCGGACACGGCGATCGCGCTGACACTCAACGTGATGCGCAAATTCCCGCAGTCGGAAGCCTACCTGCGCGCGGGCTACTGGGCGACGCGCGGCGACTACGAGAAGACCACCTCGCTCGGCGGCAAGACCATGGGCGTGCTCGGGCTGGGCCGCATCGGCGAGGCGATCGCCGGCCGCGCGCTCGCCTTCGGCATGAAGATCCGTTACCACAATCGCAAGAAGAAGGGCGCAGCCTATCCCTACGACGGCGATCCGGCGGCACTGGCGCGCAATTCTGACGTGCTGATGATCGCGACGCCGGGCGGAGCGGGCACCAAGGCGCTGGTAGGCGCCAAGGTGCTCGACGCGCTCGGACCGAAGGGCTTCGTGGTCAACATCGCGCGCGGCTCCGTGGTCGACGAGCCGGTGCTGCTCGATTACCTGCGGCGCGGGCGGATCGCCGGCGCGGGCCTGGACGTGTTCGCCAACGAGCCCAACATCTCGTCCGAGTTCTTCGCGCTCGACAACGCGGTAATCCTGCCGCACGTCGGTAGCGCCACCAACGAGACGCGCGGCGCGATGGGCGACCTGCAGGTCGAGAACCTGCGCCTGCATTTCGCCGGCAAGCCGGTGCGCACGCGCGTGGTCTAAAGCGCGGCGCTTGTCGCGCTGTAAGGCCTAGTCTTCCCTGCCGGTGCCCGCAACATCCGGACGTTCCACGAAGGATTCGCGGGTGACCCTCTCTTCGCGCCGCGAACTTACAAGGAAGAAGACCACTACCGCAGCGGCAACGCAGACAAGCGCGAGCGCAAAGAAGTTGAACCGCAGGATGTGGAAATGCACCGAATTCATCCACGCCATCATTGCGGCGATGATCGGCCACGGAAGCCAATGAAGCGGCTTGCCGAGAAAGATCTCTCTCAGCCTCATTGCTCGCCCCCCACTGGGGCGAGCACCCCGCGCGAGCGTATTCGCATCAGATATATGCCGCCTACGCAGGCGGCGCCCATGATCGTCGCCGCGAAGCCGGAAAGTCCCATGAATCGCAGCTGCGGCGGGTAGAGCAGCACGATTGCGGAAACCAGCAGCGCGCCTCGCATCACGAATCCGAGCCGGCCGTGCAACCACCCTTCGATGGCCGCGGACAGCGCCCAGACACCCGCCAGCGCCGTAATCGTCGAAAAAGCGGTCAGCCAGAGGGGGCCCACGAACAACAGCGACGGGTTGTAGACAAAGATGAACGGCACCAGGTATTTCGCAATGCCGACCTTGGAAGCTTCGAATGCCGTGGCCATGGGCGGGCTGCCGGCAATCGCCGCCGCCGCGAAGGCAGCGAGTGCCACCGGCGGCGTAATGGAAGACACCACGCCGAAATAAAACGCAAACAGGTGCGCCGCCATCGGCTCGACGTGCATGTGCACGAGCGCGGGGATTATCAATGCCGCCAGGGTGATATACACGGCCGTCGTGGTCAGGCCCATCCCCAGCACGATCGATGCCGCGGCGGTGAGGGCCAGCAGGGCAAGCAGGTTGCCGCCGGACAGGTCGATCACCGACTGCGTGAACTTCAGCCCGAGGCCGGAGACGAACACCGACCCGATGATGATACCGGCACAAGCGCAGGCGATGGTCACCGGCACCGTACTGCGGACGCCTTCTTCCAGCGCGGCAAACAGGTCCACCGAGCTCATGCGCGTGTTCCTGTTGAAGAAGCTCAGTCCGACCACGCTGACGATCGCCCAGAACCCCGACAGCATCGCGCTGTACCCGATCGAGAGCATTCCTATCAGGACTACTAGCGGGAGCATAAGAGGCCAGCCACGCTTGAGGACCTCGCGGAAGCTCGGCAGCTGGGCCCGTGGAATCTTCTGCAATCCGTGCTTCTCCGCCTCCAGGTGAACCATGAAATAGATGGTCGCGTAGTACAGGAAGGCAGGAATGGCCGCCGCAACGATGACCGTGAGCAGGTTCACGCGCAGAAACTCCGCGATGATGAACGCTGCGGCGCCCATGATCGGCGGCGTGATCTGCCCCCCCGAGGACGCGCATGCCTCGACCGCGGCCGCGAAGCGCGGCCGGTAGCCGAGCTGCTTCATCAACGGAATGGTGAATGATCCCGTGGTGACAACGTTGGCTACCGCGGAGCCGGAAACCGTACCCATCATCGCACTCGCCACGACCGCAGCCTTGGCGGGTCCGCCCGTGCGGTGCCCGGTGAGCGACACGGCCAGATCGATAAAGAAACGTCCTGCAGCGGAACGGATCAGCAAGGCGCCCAAGATGATGAACAACAGAATGTAGGTGGCCACGACCATCAGCGGAATACCGAAGATGCCGTCGGCGCGCATGAAGATGACGTCCACGTACTTGCGCAGCGAGGTCGGCGGCCCGAACAGAAAGCCGAAGAAGTGATTTGAAAAAAGACTGTGCAGCACGAAGAACGACGTCACGACCACCATCGCCCACCCGACCGCGCGGCGCGTCGCCTCCATCACGAGCAGGATGTAGCCCATGCCGACCCACAGGTCGAGCCGAGTGATGTCGCCGCCGCGCATGTTGAAGGCATCGACGTCCCAAAGCGTGTAGATCTGCACGAACAGGCCGAAACCAATCAGCAGCAGGTCCACCGAGAAGCCAGTCAGTCGCCATGCATCGCGTGCGTCCCCTGGTACGAGCAGGGGATCGCGGTGCGACTTCCGGAAAAGCGGATTGAGCAGCAGCGTCAGCACCAGCATGACGGTGAGATGCGTGCCGCGAAACGAGCGCGTCTCCGGCGTGCCGTAGACGGCCGCGTACAAGTGGAAAAGCGCCAGCGCGATCGCCAGCACCGCCGCGGCGGCCGCTATCACGACCGGCAGGCGAAACTGACGGTCGCGCAGCACCGTCTCGAGCAGCGAGATTTCTCGAACCTCGTGGTACTCGAGACGGCCCTGCACCTGCGCGGACTCAGGCATGACCGCGCTCATTGGCCACGAAAACGCACGCCGGCCGACGCGTTACATCTTCTTGACGCCCAACTCCTTGTAGCAGCGCGCGGCGCCGGGATGCACGGGAATGGCTGCCGCCGACAAGGCGTCTTCCAGCTTCACTTCGTTCCAGGTCTTCTTGACCTCGGCGAAGGTGGCGTGTTCCTTCCAGAACACCTTGCACATGTTGTAGACCAGGTCCTCGGGCAGATCCGCGCGAACGACCATCACCGTTGCCGTCGCCAGGGTCGGGACGTCCGCGTCCATGCCCTCGTAGGTGCCCTTCGGAATCTTGGTCGCGATCACACCCGGATTCGCGGCGATGATGCCCTTCATCTTGTCCGGGTCAATGCCGATGAAGCGGATTCCAGGCTTGAAGTTCAAATCGATGAACGAAGCCTGCGGCATGGAGGTCACCGCGACGAAGACATCGATATGGCCGTCCTTCATCAGCGCCACGGAGTCGTTGTAGTCGACGTGGTGCACCGTGCCACCCGCCTGCCGGATCTTGTCGAAGCTCAGGTCATAGGCATTGAGCACCGTTTCTGCGAACGCGGTTCCCGTCCAGCCGGATTTTCCGGGGCTGATGTTCTTGCCCTTGAAGTCGCTTATCGAGCGGATGCTCGAATTCTTCGGGACCGCGATCTGCACCACACCGGGATACAACGTGGCGAAGAAGGCGACGTTCTTGTACGGATGATCGAACTTTCCGCGCCCGACGTAGCCGTTGTAGGCGGTATGGCCGTAACTCCAGCCGATCTCCGCATTGCCCTCGCTCACGTCCTTGATGTTGCCAACGCCACCGCCGGGGCCGTTCGAGGTCGCGATGCCGCTGATGTCTTTCTGCATGACCTGCATGATCTTGGCACCCAGCGGGTACCAGCTGCCCCCGGCCGGGCCGGAAACCATGCGCACGAAAGTCTGCGCGTTCGCCAGAGATGCCGTAAGCAGCAGGCCACCGGCAGCAGCCAGCATAGTGATGGTTCGTTTCATGCAACCCTCCTCCAAGTGTCCAATGGGATCTTTACACCGGGGCTCATGGCCCCTCGCTCGGACTAGCGAGTCGAGTCTAGCTCGAATTCAGGATAATGCAAGGTACGCCCCGACGGGTCGTGGCGCGCGAGGTAATGGCGCCCTGTCGGTCAAGGGGGTGGCGCGCGATCGTCGTCGAGACGGCCAACTTCGCGCTCCACTCGATACTCTCCCTCGATAATCACCTTGTCGCTCGCGCGCGCGGCGCGACGGATCTCGCGCGTGCGCCACCACAGCCAGCCCCAGATCAGCAGCGCAGCGGTCGCGGCGATCGCGAGCAGCACCGAGGCAAAGATGAACGCGGCGATGAACAGCGCGATGCCGAGCATCGCACCGAGCACGCGCTGGATAAGGTTCGGAGAGTTCAAGTCGGCGTTCCCGTCCCCCGAATTTCGCACGCATGGCCGCGTGCCGCAACCGCGGCGAGGTCGCCCTGTACAATCGGCCATAGCGCAGAGACCACAACGTGGCCAAGCCTTTCCAGATCGACGCCCTTGCCGACGAAGTACTGTCACTGAACGACTCGGGCGGCATTGTCGCTCCCTTCAGCGAGCGCTACCCCGGGCTCGACGCGCCCGCCGGCTACCGCGCCGCGGCGCGACTGCACGCGGCGCGCCTCGCGCGCGGCTGGAAGCTGCTCGGACGCAAGATCGGCTTCACCAACCGCACCCTCTGGCCGCGTTACGGCGTGTACGAGCCGATGTGGGGCGCGCTCTACGACAGGACCGTGATCTTCGCGCAGGGCGACCATGCCACGGTGCCGCTCGCCGGCCTGGCGCAGCCGCGCATCGAGCCCGAGATCTGCTTCGGTCTGAGAGCCGCGCCGCCCGTCACCCATGACGCGGACGCGCTGCTCGGCGCAATCGAATGGATCGCGCACTCGATCGAGATCGTTCAGTGCCATCATCCCGACTGGAAGCTGAAGATCGCCGACTGCACCGCGGACAATGGGCTGCACGGGCGGCTGGTGGTGGGCACGCCGGTCCCGGTTCGCGACCTGGCCGAGCTCGACGTGCGCTTGCCGGCGCTCAAAGTCGAATTGCGAAAAGGCGGCGCGGCGGTGGAGCGGGGCACCGGCGCCAACGTGCTCGGCAGCCCGCTCGAAGCGCTTGCCTTCCTGGTCGAGATCCTGTCGCGGCAGACCGATGCGCCGCCCCTCGGCGCGGGCGAGATCGTCAGCACCGGCACCCTTACCGACGCACACTCGGTCGCACCCGGCGAGACCTGGAGCACCGCGTTCGAGGGCCTGCCGCTCAAAGGCATGGAAGTGAGCTTCGAGTGATACGTCCGCTCGAGGGCATCACCGTAGTCGCGCTCGAGCAGGTGATCGCCGGCCCTTTCACCACGCGCCAGCTGGCCGAGCTCGGCGCACGCGTGATCAAGGTTGAGCGCCCGGACGTCGGCGACGCCGCGCGCGGCTACGACCAGAGCGTGAAGGGACTATCGTCCCATTTCGTGTGGGTCAACCGCTCCAAGGAAAGCCTGGCGCTCGACCTCAAGCACCCGCGGGCAAAGGAGGTTCTCGCCCGGCTGGTCGCCCGTGCTGACGTGTTCCTGCAAAACCTCGCCCCGGGCGCCGCAGAGCGCCTTGGCCTGGGCGCGGAGCAACTGCGCGCCCGGCACCCGCGCCTGATCTGGTGCGGCATCTCGGGCTACGGCCCGGCGGGTCCGTACGCGCACAAGAAGGCCTACGACCTGCTGGTGCAGTGCGAGGCGGGGCTGCTGTCGGTGACCGGCACCGAGGAGGCGCCCGCCAAGGCCGGGATCCCGGTCGCCGACATCGCGGCCGGCATGTACGCCTTTTCCTCGATCCTCGCCGCGCTGCTGCGGCGCGAGCGCAGCGGCGAGGGCGCGACGCTGGACATCACGATGTTCGAGGCGCTGGGCGAATGGATGGGGTTTCCGGCCTACTTCACCCATTACGGCGGCGCTACGCCGCCGCGGCGCGGCGCCTTCCACGCGACCATCGTGCCCTACGGGCCGTTCCACGCCGGCGACGGCGGCACGGTGTTCCTCAGCATCCAGAACGACCGCGAATTCGCGCGCTTCTGCGACAAGGTGCTGGGCAATTCCGCGCTGGCGCGGGACCCGCGCTTCGCCACCGGCCCCGCGCGCTACGCCAATCGCGACGCGACGCACGCCGAGATCGAGCGGGTATTCACGCACCTGACGGCGGCGCAGGTGATCGACAGGCTCGAGGCCGCCGGCATCGCCAACGCGCGCCTGAACACCATGGAGGAGTTCTGGTCGCATCCGCAGCTCGAAGCACGCCAGCGCTGGCGCGAGGTGGGTTCACCGCAGGGTCCGCTGCAGGCCTTGCTGCCGCCGTTCAATATCTCCGGCTTCGAGGCCAGGATGGGCCCCCTCCCGGCGCTGGGCGAGCACACGCGGCCGATTCTGGCCGAGCTCGGGTTCGCCGAGGCCGAGGTCGAGGGGCTGGCCCGCGAGGGGCTGATCTAGCGCGCCCGCGCCAGGGCGCGCGGAGGCGTCACTGCTTGGCCCGGGCGAGCTCGATCTTCGCCACGCGCGCCAAGTCGCGGTGGATGCGCGCCACGCGCTCAATCTCGCCCTTGGCGGGGAAGCGCTCGTAGAAGCCGTCGTCGCGGAACTCGCGCAGCTGCTCGGCCCACGGCGCCAGGCGCTGCTGCCAGCGCGCCACGCGGCCCTCCTCGGGCTCGGCGTCCTCGCGCGCCAGGTCGGCGCAAACGCGCACCATGGCCTTGAGCGTCACCGGCTTGGTGACCATGTAGTTGTCCTTGCCCCAGGCGTCGCCCCAGGCCGAGCGGGCCGCCTTGAAGAAATCGCGCAGGACGGCGTAGTAGCGCGGCACTTCGTGCGCACTGCCGCCCGAGACCTGGATGCTGCGCCAGCGCGCCCGCACCCAGCGGTGCAGCTCGTTGAAGATTTCCGCCTGCAGCACCCACTTGTCACGCTGGCTGCGCCCGCCCAAACGGTTGATTCGGTAGCGCAGGGGACTGTCGCCCTCGCTGTAGAGCTTCTCGACCAGCCGGGCGGCAAACTTCCGGTCGGGCGCGGCGAACGAGACGCGGTCATAGAGGTCGACCAGGTGGCTCTTGTTGATGCGCGTCGGGGTCGAATTGATGATCACGAACATTTCTGTCGCGAAGTCCTCGCTGCGGCCGTCAAAGATGATGCACGGCACATTTATCGTCGCGGCATCGTCGGGGCGCTCGTGCAGGTAGAACTGCAGCGCGGCGAGCCGGTGCTGGCCGTCGATGATCAGGTACTTCGCCGAAGGCTCCGACAGATGCCCGACGGCGCCTTCGCTGGCACGAAATCCGAGCCGCTCGGAGGTGAACAGCAGCACTGTGCCCGGGATCGGTGGCTGCGTGACCGCGGTCTCATAAAAGTTCTTTAGCGCGCGCACCTTGGCGCGCGACAAGTTCCGCTGGAAGGCCTCGTCGGTGCGCTCGATCTTGGCGATGAACTGGGCGATGTCGTCGTCGTGGGCAATGCGACTGGGCGCGATTTGCTCGCCCTCGCCGTAGAAGCGGCTGATGAAGCGGACCTTGGCGAGGAGGTCCTTCGCCTTGTAGCTGGCGAAGTAGAAAACTCCGTCCTTTTGCCGGATTTGCGTCGCGAGCACGGCCTTTCCTCCCTTGGTTTTTTCCCTGCTGGGGCTCGGTTATGGGGGAAATATACCCGAGAGAGGGGGACCCGGCGCGGGCGATGTGGGGCCCAAGGAGGCCGCCCGCCGGGGGCGCAGGGACGTTCAGCCTGGGCAGGCGGGCAGCAGCAGCGCCTGCAGGACCTCCGCCGTGCCGCGGTCCTGCACGATAGCGGCGACCCCCGCGCTGCTCACCGCCGCGCCGAGCGGCAGCGCCAGGCTGCGGCTTTCGCGCACCCGTCCGTCGGGCGCGAAATCGATCGGGCCGACCCACTCACGCACCACGAAATCGTGCGCCAGCGTGCGCCCCTTGTTCTCTCCTGCCCCAACCCGGGAGCTGAGCTTGCTCTGGTAGAGGGCGAGGTACAGGGCAGCCGCGGTGCGGCGCCTGGGGTCCGGCACCTGGGCGGAGGCCTCGACCCGGAGCGCGCCTTGGTCTAGCCGCTCGATCCTGAGCGATATGTCAGCCCGTGCCGGCTGAGCATGGATCCTCACCAGCGCCTGCGCGAACGCCGTCGAGCCCCTGGCGCGGAAGTCTTGACCCTGCAGCACGACTTGCGGGGTGTAGACGAAAGGCGCGTGTTGCAGCGCCGCAATCGTTCGCTGCCGGGCCGTGAACGCAGGCCTGGCGTAGGGATCCCGCCAGCCGATGTAATCCCAATAGTCGACGTGCAGGGCGAGCGGCACCACGCCGCCCGAGGCTCGGGCGGCGGGCCCGAGCGACGACAGCCAGCGGTCCGCAGGGGGGCAGCTGCTGCAGCCTTCGGAGGTGTACAGCTCGACCAATGCCGCGGTGCGCGGGGTCGATCTGGCCGCGCAGGGCGCGGCTGGCGCCGGCAGCGCCGTGCCAAGCGCCGCCAGCGCGGCGACGAATCGGAGCGCGAGGGAAGTCATCTTCTGCCGTGGATCTCCGCTAAGGGGGCCAAGCGCCGGCCCCGTCTGACACCATACGGCCGCCTCCCGGCAGCGGATGCGGGCCTCGGCCGCCCGGTTCAGTGCACCTGCGCCGCGCTCTTGAACATCGCCGGCTCGAGCGCGTGGCGCTCGAGCAGGCGGTAGAACTCGGTCCGGTTGCGGCCCGCCAGGCGCGCGGCCTGCGTGACGTTGCCGCTGGTGATCTTCAGGATCCTGACCAGGTAGTCGCGTTCGAACGCTCTGCGCGCTTCGTCCAGCGGGGTAAGGGTCGAGTCGCGCGAGTCGATCGCCTGGCGCACCAGCGAGGCCGGAACGACGTCGGTTGCGGTCAGCGCCACCGACTGCTCGACCACGTTCAGCAGCTGGCGCACGTTGCCGGGCCAAGATGCAGACACCAGCAACTCCATCGCTTCGGGCGAGAAGCCGAGCCGACGCCGCCCGTAGCGCGCCACCAGGCGCTCCAGAAAATGGTTTGCAAGCAGGGGAATGTCCTCGCGCCGCTCGACCAGCGCGGGCAGCGTGAGCTTGACCACGTTAAGCCGATAATAGAGATCTTCCCGGAACTCACCCGCGGCGATGCGCACCTCGAGCCGGCGGTGGGTGGCAGAGATGATGCGCACGTCGACCGCGATCGCGTCGTTCGAGCCCACAGGCCGCACCACCCTCTCTTCCAGCGCGCGCAGCAGCTTGACCTGCGGCGCGACCGGCATGTCGCCGATCTCGTCCAGGAACAACGTGCCGCCCTCAGCGGCCTGGAACAGCCCCCGGCGGTCCTGCGTCGCGCCGGTGAAAGAGCCCTTGCGGTGCCCGAACAGCTCCGACTCGATCAGTCCTTCCGGAATCGCGCTGCAATTGACCGCCACCAAAGGGCCGCCGGCGCGCCGGCTGGCGTTGTGTATGGCGTGCGCAAGCAGCTCCTTGCCGGTGCCGCTCGGGCCGTACACGCATACGCTGGCGTCCGAGGCCGCAACGCGCTTGGCCTGCGCCAGCAGGTCCTCCATCGCGGGCGAGCGGGTGATGATCTCGCCGCGCCAGCTCTCTCCTCCACCTCCCGCCGGGACGCTGGACAGGCGCAACGCGTCGGCCACCGTATCGAGCAGAACCTTGCCGTCGAACGGCTTGGTAAGGAAGCTGAAAACGCCGCGGCGCGTCGCGGCGACCGCCTCCGGGATGGTGCCGTGCGCGGTAAGAATGACCACCGGGAGCGACGGGGCATCGCGGTGGATCGCGTCGAACAGCGCCATGCCGTCCATTCCATGCATGCGCAAATCCGTTATGACCAATTGCGGTCGCGACACGGTGGCGCTTGCGAGTGCCGCCTCGCCTGAGTCGGCGGTCGCAACCGCATAGCCGGCTGCACGCAGGCGCATGGCGATCAGCTGCAGCAGATCCCGGTCGTCGTCGACCAGCAGAACTTTAGGTGCTTCGGCGCTCATGATCTCATCTCCTGTTTCCTCGTAGCTTCTCTTCGCGCTCTACGATGCCGCGCTCAATAGATTTCAGTGCCTCCAGCTGCTTGCGCAACGTTTCCTCGCGTTGCTCCGCGGCACGCGTTGATAATTCGAGTTGCTGGCGCATGGTTTCTTCCCGCTTCTCTGCGGCGCGAGCCGTGCGCTCGCGTTCCCTTGTTGCCTGCTCGCGCTCACGCACCAGTCGCAGCCGCTCGGCAACCTGCCCCGCAAGCAATGCACCAAAGCCTGCGTAAGGCGATTCTTCTTGCGTCTCGGCAAACGGCGCAAGTAG
>DAHVFK010000660.1 GCA_027317055.1 Betaproteobacteria bacterium
GTCTTGAACGTGACCCCAAGCGCCTCCGCCGTCTGGCGGGCCCGGCGCGCCGGGCTCGCAATCACGGTGAATTTCGACGGCAGCCGTTGTAACAGCCAGGCCGCCACGCGGCCGGCGTGCTTCTGGCCTCTGGCGGTCAGGCGGCGCTCGAGGTCGGGCCCCCCTTCTTCCGCCTCGGCATGGCGCCATAGGATCAGGTCCACGCGAATTTCTCCATTCAATCTTGTTGGACAAGCCCTGCCGAAGCTTGTTCGGGAAACGTGAGGCTCGCGTTACGCCATTGAGGGAGTGAGCCAGGATACGCTAGAATCCGCATCTTTCAGGCGCGTAGCTCAGCTGGTTAGAGCACTACCTTGACATGGTAGGGGTCGTTGGTTCGAGTCCAATCGCGCCTACCAGCTTCCGCCCGGAAGGAGTGTCGAAGAAAGTGCGGCGCGACCGCACTTTTTTTTGCCTCCCGAGGGGCCACGACAGATGCCGAACATCCGCTTGCCCGACGGCTCCCAAAAGAGCTTCCCCGGCCCGGTCATGGTGGCCGAGGTCGCGCGCGCGATCGGCGCTGGGCTGGCGCGCGCAGCGCTGGCGGGCAAGGTCGACGGCAAGCTGGTCGACACCAGCTTCTCGATCGATCACGACGCCGAGCTGTCGATCGTCACCGAGCGGGACCCGGAAGGGCTCGAAATCCTGCGCCATTCGACTGCGCACCTGCTCGCGCACGCGGTCAAGGAGCTGTTTCCGGATGCGCAGGTCACGATCGGACCGGTGATCGAGAACGGCTTCTACTACGACTTCTCCTACAAGCGGCCGTTCACGCCCGAGGATCTGGCGGCGATCGAGCAGCGCATGGCGGAGATCGCCAAGCGCGACCTCCCGGTGGTGCGCAAAGTCATGCCGCGCGACGCCGCGGTGAAGTTCTTCCGCGACCAGGGCGAGCTGTACAAGGCTGAGATCATCGCCTCGATTCCCTCGGGCGACGAGATCTCGCTCTACGAGCAGGGCAACTTCATCGACCTGTGCCGCGGGCCGCACGTGCCCGCGACCGGCAAGCTGAAGGTGTTCAAGCTGATGCGGTTGGCGGGCGCCTACTGGCGCGGCGACTCGAACAACGAGATGCTGCAGCGGGTCTACGGCACCGCCTGGGCGAAGGAGGAGGACCAGGACGCCTACCTGAAGATGCTGGAGGAGGCGGAAAAGCGCGACCACCGACGTCTCGGCAAGCAGCTGGACCTGTTCCATATTCAGGACGAGGCCCCCGGCCTGGTGTTCTGGCACGCCAAGGGCTGGACCCTGTGGCAGCAGGTCGAGCAGTACATGCGCCGCGTCTACCGCGACAACGGCTACCTCGAAGTGCGCTGCCCGATGATCCTCGATCGCAGCATCTGGGAGCGCACCGGCCACTGGGAGAACTACCGCGAGAACATGTTCACCACGGCCTCGGAAAACCGGGACTACGCGGTCAAGCCGATGAACTGCCCGGGCCACATCCAGATCTTCAACCAGGGCGTGAAGAGCTACCGCGACCTGCCGTATCGGATCGGCGAATTCGGCACCTGCCATCGCAACGAGCCCTCCGGCGCGCTGCATGGGCTGATGCGGGCGCGCGGCTTCGTGCAGGACGACGGCCACATCTTCTGCACCGAAAGCCAGATCCTCGCCGAATGCGAGGCGTTCACCGCGCTGTTGC
>DAHVFK010000661.1 GCA_027317055.1 Betaproteobacteria bacterium
GCTTTGCCATAGTCCTTACCTCATCCTTCTCCGGAATCATCTTCACCCGCCCGGGAAGGCGGGGCCGCACGCGGGACGGTTGGTTGTGTGGTTCTGGCACTCTCGGTGATCGAGTGCTAACGCGAGTGTAACGGGCGCGTGGGGGATGATCAAGGGGAGCCCGCTGGCGGTTTTACGCGCCGTCGGGCATGTTCCGTATGAGTCCACAGAATCGCCGGTGCTGGGTTGACTATCCACCGCTGAGGGTATACGCTCGCCTCGCCTCGGCATGCCAATGGGGATGGGTGTGCATTGAAACCGATCCGATCAAGCGCCATGCTGTTCCTCGTCGCGATCATATCGCTCGGCGTGATGTTCAGTGCGCCAAAGTGCTGCTTCGACTCGCACGGGTAATCCTGTTCCATGCCCACCTGACGGCGGCGGCGGCAGCAGCGGCAGCGGCCCGCTACAACCCTGCAACGGCGCGCCCGGATACGACGGCTGCATTTCGGATCCGAGTCTGCCGCCCGTCACGATCATCCAGCCGCCGCTGACATCGATCGGCGGATTCTCGTCGGGTTCGTGGTACGGGAACAACCCGCCGTCTGGTTACACAGCGCAACCGCTCCCGAGCGCCTTGTACCATTACGGTATCATCGACGCGTCGGCAGGCCCTTGTAGCCCAGGCATCTGCCCGCCGAACGGGATTAAGCTGTGTGGTGGCGCGGAGACGTTCGCGCTGTCGTTTCCTGGCGGAGCGACCACGCTGCTGCACGCTGGATTGCCGATCAATGCGTTCTGGTTCATCACGAGCCTGGCGTACGCGCACGACGTCTGCTCCCTAAACACTGACTCCGTCTCCTGGGGCACGCAGCAAGCCGACTGGTTCGCGTTTGCCATCAACAGCCTTCCCGTCGACGTACGCGTCGATGTCAGCAGCTTGTTCATTGATCTCGAATCAGCGAACGGCGATCCGGGGGAGTGGCAGATCGACAAGGCGGATAACGTTCCCGTGATCAACGCATTCTTCGGCCGGCTCTGTTCGTCGTATTCCTACTGCTCCGCAGGCGTCTACGCCGGTGCGGACGACTTCGTCTCCATCACCGGCACGCCCGCACCCTCAGCACTGGGCGCAAGCCAAGTGTGGATGGCGTCGTTCGGTCCGACAAAGGCGGAGCTTGAGCAAGAGGAGAAGACGTTTACTGACGCCGGCTACCAGATTTATTCGTGGCAATACACCGATGACAACTGCGAGCTGCCTTATGACACGGCGGCCAGCGATTCTGATCAAGCCATGCCAGCCATTCCCAAATTCGACAAGTGGACGAATAGTACCCCGGATGTGGTCTGCCCATGAGAACCGCATGCCGCCCCCCCCAAATGCGGCTCGCAGCGCGACGAGTCGCCCTCCTTCTCGCGGTTGGAGCCGGTCTGGCGGCCTGTGGTCAGTTGCAGCCCCGTGCGGTAGGCACCCCGGCCGCACTGGCCGTGAACCCGACGGCAACTGCGGCTGCCGCGACAGATTCATCGGCCATCGACGCTGCCGCTCCGTATATAGCGGGTCTGGGAGGAACAAACCGCCGTGCGTGGAACATATCGTCTGTGGAGTTCGTGCGGACGACAGTAGGCGCCGGCGCCGATCTCTCCCACGTGGCAGCGCGTGGGGTGCTAACGGGTGATGCCCCGGCGTGGCTCTTCAT
>DAHVFK010000662.1 GCA_027317055.1 Betaproteobacteria bacterium
GCGGCAAGACCTTCGAGCAGTTCCGCGGCGACGACTTCGAGTGCCGCCAGTTCGCCGGCAATCAGGCCGGCACCACCGCGCAGCAGGCCTCGGTCGACAGCGGCGTGAAGAGCGCGGCGATCGGCACCGCGGTCGGCGCGGTCGCCGGCGCGCTGCTCGGCGGCCACCAGGGCGCCGGGGCCGGCGCGGGCGCCGGGCTGCTGGTCGGCTCGGTCGCCGGCGCGGGCGCCGCCCAGCAGTCGTCCTACACCCTGCAGCAGCGCTACGACATCGCCTACACCCAGTGCATGTACGCCAAGGGCAACAAGGTCCCGAGCCAGGCCGAGACGCAGCGTCCGCGGCGGCGCGTATACATGTACGCCCCGCCGCCGCCGATGTACGGCCCGCCGCCGCGCTACTACTACCGCTACCGCGACCGCGACGACGACTAGAGAAGCTGGGCGAAGATCAGGATCAGGCCGATGACCGAGACCGTCCACACGCCGGTGCGCAGCCACGGCAGGCCGATCAGGTACACGATCGCGTAGGCCACCCGCGCCCACAGGAACAGCTCGGCGCCGACCAGCGTCATGTTGTTGGTGCGCCCGGCGACCACCGCCGCCAGCACCAGCGCGGCGAACAGCACCAGGTTCGCGAACATGTTGCGCTGCGCGCGGTCGGCGCGCCCGGCCCAGCCGGTCAGCTCGGGAAACCCGTCGCGGTTTCCCACCAGCGTCGTCAGGCCGACCTGCATCATCGCACCTTGCAGCGCGATCAGAACCTGCACGAAAGCGAGCGCCACCGCCCATACCAGCATCGTAAGCTCGGGTTTCATCGCATTCCTCCTTTTGCGTGGAAAGGCGCCGCCCAAGCTACGCGCGGCGGCCCCGGGGGTCAACATCGCTCCACGGCCGCGGCACGGGGGTAAACTTGGCGCATGCGTGAGATTCTGGGCCTGACGCAGGACTCGCCGCTGACCCGGCGGCGCTGGTTTCACGACGATTATTTCGACCTGTTCGTGTCGCAGGCGAACGGCGGCGCGCTGCAGGACTTCCAGCTTTGTTACGGCCTGAATGCGGGCGAGCGCGCGGTGGTGTGGGAGCGCGAGCGCGGCTATTTCCACGACGGCGCCAACCCGCTCAAGCCCGAGACGATCGTGCGCCGCTTCTCGGCGGTCGCGCATCAGCTGCCGGGCGAGGTCGCGCGCGCGGTGGGCGAGCGGCTGCGCGAGTACGCGGCACAGGGCGAGCCGGCACCGTCGCGGCGCAAGCGCTTTCGCCGCGCGGAATGGCAGCAGCAGGCCTGAGCGCCTGAGGGCGGGCGGGAAACTTCGCCCGCTGCGGCTTGTCGCATCGGAATGAGCCAGACCTCCCAGGAACTTACGCCAAAGCGGCTGAACGGGCTGCTTGCCGCGCTCGACGCGCGCGAGCGGGAACTGCATGCGCTGGTCGCCGAGCGTCGCAGCGCGCTCGAGGAACAGGGCCTGGCCGCCGACCCCGCCGGGGACGAGGCGGACCGCGCCTTTGGCCGCGTGCGCAGCACGATCGAGAACGACCTGCTCGACCTGCACCTGAATGAGCTGGCGCGGATCGATGCCGCGCGCGCCAAGGCGGCCGAGGGCAGCTACGGACTGTGCGGGGACTGCGGCGACCCGATCCCGTTCGGCCGCCTGCAGGCGAACCCGACCGCGCTGCGC
>DAHVFK010000663.1 GCA_027317055.1 Betaproteobacteria bacterium
AACATGCGGCGGAACTCGACTCCCGCCACCTCCGTCTCCAGCTTGGCCGCCTCGCGACCGATCTGCTCCAGCGTGGCCTCGTCTTCGTCGTCGCGCGCGAGCTGGAACAGCTCGCTTGCGTCAGCGACGCCCACATCAACGCGCTGCAGCGTCAGCACCACTGCTTCGAGCGATTTCTTCTCCTTGCCGAGCTCCTGGGCGCGCTGCGGCTTGTCCCACAGCTTGGGGTCTTCGAGCTCGCGATTCAGGTCTTCGAGGCGCTTTTGCTTGCCGTCGAAGTCAAAGATACCTCCGCAGCTCGGCGATCCGCTGGCGCAGGTCATCGAGCGACGAGGCGATCTGGTTGATGCGTTCTGCTTCCATGGGGGTGCTGCGCGGAAAGGGCGGATTATACAGCCCGCTTCGGCCTCAGGGGCGTCCCGGCAGGCCGTCCAGCGGGCTCGCCACGCCACGGCCGCCCTTGTTCATGACGTGGGTGTAGATCATCGTCGTCTCGACGCTCGCATGGCCCAGCAGCTCCTGTACGGTGCGGATGTCCTGGCCGCGCTCGAGCAAATGCGTGGCGAACGAATGCCGAAGCGTATGGCAGCTGACGTGCTTGGCGATGCGCGCCGCGCGGCTCGCTTCCTTCACCCCTCGAACCAGATAATTCTCGAACACATGGTGCCTGCGCACGACCCCCGTGCGCGGATCGACCGAGAGCTTGTGCGAGGGGAAGACGAATTTCCAGCCCCACTCATAGGGTGCCCTCGGGTACTTGCGCGCGATGGCGTCCGGCAGCTCCACGTCGCCATGGCCGCTCGCAGCGTCGCGCTCGTGTAGCGCCCTGACGCGCACCAGGTGCGCTTGCAGCGGCTCGATGACCGACTGCGGCAGCATCGTGACGCGATCCTTGGCGCCTTTGCCGTCCCGTATCAGGATCTGCCGATAGTCGAAGTCGATATCCTTCACGCGCAGATTGAGGCACTCGCGCAGGCGCAGCCCGGCGCCGTACAGCAGGCTTGCCATGAGCCACTTGGCGCCCTGCATCTGCGCCAGCAGGCGCTGAACCTCGGCCACGCTGAGCACCGTCGGAAGCCGCGCCGGCCGCTTGGCGCGCTCGATCTGGTCCAGCCAAGGAAGGGCCTGTCCGAGGACCTCCTTGTAGAGAAAGAGCAGGGCGGCAAGCGCCTGGTTCTGAGTCGCGGCAGCCACATCCCGATCGCGCGCCAAGTGAGTGAGGAACGCGGTGACCTCCGGTCCGCCCATGTCCCGCGGATGGCGTTTGTCGGAAAAGAAGATAAATCTCTTGATCCAGTGGACGTAGCTCTGCTCAGTGCGGTAACTGTAGTGTCGGCGCTGAATCGCGTCCCGCACCTGATCAAGCAGCCGCGGCGCCCTGGCAGGCGCGTTCGCCTCTTGCTCCATGGTCCCCTCCCGTGGTCGGTTTGCCTAGGCGCATCTCAAGGCGTAACGTCTTGACCCAACGAAGGGATGACAGCCGCTGTTACAACTTGTGTGGTTTGCAAACCGACCACAATTGGCAACTAAAAAGTCAACTAATACTAGTTGAACTAAACCGCTTCGCGGTGGTGGTCTGAGCCTCGTCGTTCGGCGAGGGGAATCGAGCGCAGGTGAGTTGCGGCGCGCGCGTGCGCGTGGGTGCTGGTCGTGTCAGCGTTGGTGTTGCGGGGA
>DAHVFK010000664.1 GCA_027317055.1 Betaproteobacteria bacterium
TCCTCGATCAGGCCGAGGTTCTCGCGCTCTTCGGCATCGAGGTTCGTACTCCGTTTGAGGAGGCCGGCGAAGCCGAGGATGGTGGTGAGGAGGTTGTTGAAGTCGTGTGCGACCGCCCCGGCCATGGAGCCAAGGGACTCCATTTTTTGGGCCTGGACGAGCTGGCGCTGGATGGCCTTCCGCTCGGAGACGTCGCGGGCGAGCACGAGGATTGCCTGGCGGCCACCGTAGCTGACGACGGATGCGACTTCATCGACGTCGATGCGGGAGCCATCCTGGCGGACGTAGACGCGGTCGCCAACGTGGAACTCGCCGTTTTCGAGGGTTCTTTGGACGGCCTCGGCGACATCTTCGGGCGAGGCTGCGACGAGGTCCGTGAGGCACATCTGGCGGATCTCGCCACCGCTATAGCCGAGCGTGCGGGCCGTATAGGCGTTCGCATCGAGGATGGCGAGGGACTGGCTATCGAAGAGAAAGATCATCTCCTCGGCCTGGGACACGAGGGAGCGGTATTTGAGTTCGCTCTCGCCGAGTGACGTGACTGCATCAGCCTTTTCGAGGGCGATGGCGAGCGGGCGGGTGAGGGTCGCGAGGAGGTCGGCGTCCTCCTCTGTGTAGGCTCCGGCACCGTGTGCCCAGAGCGAAACGACGCCGCGGACCCTGTCGTGGACGATGAGCGGTGCATCGATGGAAGAAAATAGGCCGGCTTCGATGAGGTCCGGGTGCTGGGCGCTGGCGATATGGCTGGTGCGGGCATCGGCGAGCACGCGCGGCGCGGGTGTATCGAAGGGAGGGGCTGTGCCGGGGTCCGAATCGCGCGCGAAGGGGACCAGGGGCTCATCGAGGTCGGAATCGCAGGCGAGGACACGGACGCTGGCGGCATCGGGGCCGGTGAGCATGGCAACGGAGTGGGCACAGCGGAAGAGCGTGCGGCACTCGGCGAGGAAGCCGGCGGCGAGGTGTTCGACGCTCCCTCCGCCGCTGAGGCGGGCGAGGATGCGGTTCGTGTATTCGAGGCGTAGAGTCCGCTTTTCCGCTTCCAGGCGGCCCTTGAAATAGCTGATTGCGATGCCGAGTGGCTGGACGATCTGGATGAGTTCGCGAGCGTCGGCGTCGGAATAGCGCGCAGCGACGGGCGAGCCAACGGTGACGAGCCCGAGCGGCGCGTCGGGCGGGCCGATCGTGACTCGTATCGAGGAGCGGAGCCCCGCGCGACGCAGCGCAGCGCCTTGCCTGGAGAGCGATTCGGGGGGTTCGACGCTGAAGTCGGAAGTGACGTCGAGCCCTTCGCTGAGGAGGCGGCGAGGCAGTTGGGCAACGGCCAGTGCCGCGCTGGTGCCGGGCTGCCAGTCATCGACGAGGTCGGAATCGATTGCGGCGAGGGCGATTCGCTCTCCTTCGATGGTAGCGATGACGCAGTGTTCAGCGCCGTACATGGTGCGCAGCGCGCTGGCGAGCGGTGCCGCGAGATCTGCCAGTGAGTCGCGCGGGCCGAGTGCGGCGAGGATATCGAGGATCGCCCGCGTGCGCTGTGTCTGGCGCTGAAGTGAGGTGACGACTCGAGCGCGCTCGAGCAGCATCGTGAGGGGAGCAGCGACTTCGGTGAGAATGTGGAGTTCGCCCTCCTGGAGCCGCCCGGGCTCGCGCGAGCCGGCTGCGATCATGCCG
>DAHVFK010000665.1 GCA_027317055.1 Betaproteobacteria bacterium
GCTCGCGATTGTAGGTAATCGCGAAGCGATGGGCCTCGTCGCGAATCCGCACGAGCAGGAACAGCGCGGTCGAATTGCGCGGCAGCACGATCGGATCCTTGCGCCGCGGCACGAACACGCGCTCCTCCGACTTGACCACCGCCCCCTCGCGCCCGGCGTTCAGCACGTGCTGCTTGGCCAGCGAAATCACTTCGATTTGCTCGCTCAGCGCGAATTCCTTGAGCACCTGGATCGCCACGTTGAGCTGGCCCTTGCCGCCATCGATTACCCACAGGTCGGGATATTCGTTTTCCTCGCGCGCGCGCTTGAGCCGCCGGCTCAGGATTTCGTAGAGGCTGGCAAAGTCGTCCTGCCCGTCGACCGAGCGGATCCGGTAGCGGCGATAGAGCGCCTTTTGCGGCTCGCCCTCGTCGAAGGTCGCTTGCGACCCGACCACCATCGAGCCTTGCAGATTTGAGATGTCGTAGCATTCGATGCGCTTGGGGGTGTTGCGCAGATGGAGCTTGGCGCGCAGCTCGGCGAGCATCTTCTCGCGCGTGTTCTCGTTGTCGCGCCGCGCGCTGAAGCTCTGCCGCGCGTTGTCCATCGCCATCTCGAGCAGGCGCAGTTTGTCGCCGCGCTGCGGCACGATCACCTCGACCTTGCGCCCGCGCCGCTCGGTCAGCAGCTCGGCGCGCACCTCCGCGTCTTCCAGCGCGATCGGCAGAATCACCTCATCGGGCAGGAAATGCGCACCCGCGTAGTATTGCGTCAGCAGGTCGCCGAGGATCTCCTCGACCGGAAATTCGAGATCCCCAAAGCTCCATCCGCGCGTGCTGGTGAGCTTGCCGTTGCGCACCATCAGCACGATCGCCTCGATAAACCCGCCCTCGCGATAGAGCCCGAAGACGTCCTGGTCGCCGCCCCAATGATGCAGCACGGTCTGCCGCTCGACGGTCTTCTCGAGCGCGCGCACCCGGTCGCGCATCCGCGCCGCCTCCTCGAATTCGAGCAGCTCGGCGTGCGCCTTCATCCGCTCGCGCAGGTCGCGCAGCAGCTCCAGGTTTTTGCCTTCGAGCAGCAGCTCGGCGGCGTGCAGCGCGCGATCGTACTCGGCGCGATCGACCGGCAGGCAGCACGGCCCCAGGCAGCGCTTGATCTGGTACTCGATGCACGGGCGCGATCGATTGCGGAAGACCGCGTCCGAGCAGGTGCGCAGCGGAAAGACCTTGCGGATCACGTCGATCGTCTCGCGCAGGCCGTCGGCCGAACCGAACGGGCCGAAGTAGCGGCCGCCGTCTTTGACGATCCGGCGGGTGACCGTGATGCGCGGCCACGCGTGATTGGTGACTTTGGCGCTCAAGTAGGATTTATCGTCTTTGAGGCGGATATTGTAGCGCGGTTTGTACTGCTTGATCAGGTTGTTTTCGAGGATCAGCGCCTCTTTCTCGCTGCGCGTGACGATCGTCTCGAAGTCGCGCACCCGCCGCATCAGGAAGCGCACCTGGAAGCGCCCGTCGCCGCCGTCGCGAAAATACGATCGCACGCGCGGCCGCAGCGACTTGGCCTTGCCGACGTAGAGCACCTTGCCGTTGCGATCGCGCAGCAGGTAGACGCCCGGCTCAGTCGCAACGCCCTCGAGCCGGCGCGCCAGTTCGTCGTCGATCGCTTCGGCGGGTTCGTCGGC
>DAHVFK010000666.1 GCA_027317055.1 Betaproteobacteria bacterium
GTCAAGGAAGACCTCTTCACCTCGGTCCATATCGAGGAGTTCGAATGTATCGCGCGCGACACCAAGCTCGGTCCCGAGGACATCACGCGCGACATCCCGAACGTCGGTGAGGAGGCGCTGGCCCATCTCGACACCAGCGGGATTATCCGGATCGGCGCCGAGGTGCGGCCGGGCGATATCCTGATTGGCAAGATCACGCCCAAGGGCGAGACTCAGTTGAGCCCCGAGGAGAAGCTGCTGCGGGCGATTTTCGGCGAGAAGGCGGGGGAGGTGCGCGACACCTCGCTGCGCGTGCCGCCGGGGGTCGAGGGCGCGGTGATCGACGCGCGGGTCTTCGCCCGGCGCGGCGTGGCCAAGGACGATCGCACCCAGGAGATTCAGACGCTCGAGGCCGAGCGGCTCAAGCAGGACGAGGGCGAGGAGATTCGCATCATCCGGCAGGAGACGCTGCGCAAGCTCAAGCGCGCGCTGGCGGGCAAGAAGCTGGCCGGGCGCGTGATGTCCGACGAGCGGCGCGTGCTGTTCCAGAAGGGCGACCCGATCAGCGCCGAGGATCTCGACGACCTGGCGCCGCCCTTGTGGGGCCAGCTCAAAATCGATAACGAGGCGGCGGCGGCCGAGATCGCCCGCGCGCTCGGCGCGATGAACGCCAACGTCGAGGCGGTGCAGACCCATTACGGGGCCAAGATCGATCGCCTGAAGGCGGGCGACGAGCTGGCGCCGGGCGTGATCAAGATGATCAAGGTGTTCGTCGCGATCAAGCGCCGCCTGCAGGTCGGCGACAAGATGGCCGGACGGCACGGCAACAAGGGCGTGCTCTCGCGGATCCTGCCCGAAGAGGATATGCCGCGGCTGGGCGACGGCACGCCGGTCGATATCGTGCTCAATCCGCTCGGCGTGCCGTCGCGGATGAACGTCGGGCAGATTCTCGAGACGCATCTGGGATGGGCCGCGCTGGAAAGTGGCCACAAGCTGGGCCATGACCTGAACCACGGCGCGACGCCGGCGCAATTGCGCAAGCGCCTGCGCGATCTCTATCCCGACAAGGAGAGCCTCGAGTTTATCGAGCTGGCGCCCGACGCCGACGTGCTCAAGCTGGCGGCCAAGGCGGTCAACGGCGTGCATACCGCGTCGCCGGTCTTCGACGGTGCGCGCGAGGAAGAGATCTTCGCCCTGCTCAAGCGCGCCGACCTGCCCGAGACCGGCCAATGCACGCTCTACGACGGACGCACCGGGATGCCCTTCGAGCAGCCGGTGACGGTCGGCGTGATGTACATCATGAAGCTGCATCATCTGGTCGAGGACAAGATTCACGCGCGCTCGACCGGACCCTACAGCCTGGTCACGCAGCAGCCGCTCGGCGGCAAGGCGCAGTTCGGCGGGCAGCGGCTGGGCGAGATGGAAGTGTGGGCGCTCGAAGCCTACGGTGCCGCCTACACTTTGCAGGAAATGCTGACAGTCAAGTCCGACGACGTCGCCGGCCGCACGCGCATGTACGAGGCGATCGTCAAGAGCGAAAACACGCTCGAGCCGGGGCTGCCGGAGTCGTTTAACGTCATGGTCAAGGAGCTGCAGTCGCTCTGTCTGAACGTGGAGCTGCTGGAGCAGCCGCAACGCGCCTGACCGCGGCGGACTTAAGGGAGCATACGCAGTATGGAAG
>DAHVFK010000667.1 GCA_027317055.1 Betaproteobacteria bacterium
CCCGAGCGTCGCGCGGCGGCCGGCCTTGCGCCAGTCCTCGGCGCTGCGCAGTACTTCGATGTCAACGCTGTCCATGTCCGTCTCCGGCGGGGGGGCTATAGGGGCATTTTATGCCTTTATCGTTGCGGCGCCGGCGGAAAAATCAAGGCCACCCGGCAGCCGCGCCCGCCCGCCCGCGGCTCGCCGATCTCGACCTCGGCGCCATGCAGGCCGGCGATCTCGCGCACGATCGCCAATCCCAGCCCGCTGCCGGTGCCCGTGGTGCCGGGAACCCGGTAGAAGCGCTCCAGCACCCGCTCGCGCTCGGCCGGCGGGATCCCGGGGCCGTCGTCCTCGACCTCGAGCAGGGGGCGGCCGTCTTCGGCGCGCAGCCCGGTGCGTACGGTGACGTGCCCGCCGGAGGGCGTGTGCTCGAGGCTGTTGTGAACCAGGTTCGCCAGCGCCTCGCGCAGCAGGAAGGCATCGCCGAGCACGCGCGCCGCGGCCAGATCGAACCCGAGGTCGAGGTCGCGCGCCATGGCGCGGTGCACCCATTCGTCGGCGGCGCCCTGTACCAACTGCCTGAGCTCGGCGGGGCCCAGGCCCGCGGCGAGACCCCCGCCGGGCTCGGCGCGCGCCAGCGCCAGTAGCTGGTTCGCAAGCCGCGCGGTGCGTACCGTCGCAAGGTGCACCTGCTCGAGCTCAGCGCGGCAGTCCTCCGGAACCGGCTGCGCGAGCGCGAGCTCGGTGTGCGCCTGCAGCCCGGCGAGCGGCGTACGCAGCTGGTGCGCCGCGTTGGCTAGGAAGCGCTGCTGATTCTGGTTCGCTTGCGCGACCTCCTCGAGCAGCGCGTTCAGCGCGCCGACCAGCGGCTTCGCCTCTTCCGGCGCGCTCGCGGCCTCGACCGGACGCAGGTCGCGCGGCGAGCGCCGCTTAATCTCCTCGGAGAGAAGGTCGAGCGGCTCGAGCCCGCGCTTGACCCCGAACCACACGATCAGCAGCGTGGCGAACGCGATCAGCACCGTCGGCACGAGGCTCGAAAGCACGATGTAGCGCAGCAACCGCTGCCGCTTGTTGGTCGTCTCGGCGACCTGCACCATGCAGCGCTTGGCGTCGCACGGCACCAGCACCGCGACCGCGCGCACGTCCTTGCCCGCGTACACGCCGTCGTAGGCGATAACGTGATCCTGCGGCGTCTCGTCGGGCGGCGGCGGCGGCATGCCCTCGTCGCCGGCAATATGGCTGCCGTCGGGGGCGGCGACGTGGAAATAGATCGAATCGTAGCGGTCGGTGCGCAGCATGCGCTCGGCCGCGCTTGGCAGATCGAGCGAGTACTTCCCTCGCTCGATCTGGATCCGGTCGCCGAGCGCGAGCCCGACGTCGATCAGCGCCTGGTCGTAGGCCGCGGTGGCCGGCTCGATGGTCGGAAAATACGCGATCACCATTGCGAGCGCGAGCAGCGCGGCAACCGGCGGCAGCAATTGCCGCAGGAGCTGGCCCCGCAGGCTCTGCGACGTCATCTCAGCCAGCTTCGTGTTGCTCGAGCATGTAGCCGAAACCGCGCACCGTTCGGATGCGGATGCCCGCCGGCTCGAGCTTGGCGCGCAGGCGCGAAACGTACACCTCGATCGCGTTCAGCGACAGCTCTTCGCCCCAGTTCGCCACCGCCTGGATGAT
>DAHVFK010000668.1 GCA_027317055.1 Betaproteobacteria bacterium
ATAGGCGCGCGCGAACGAGAACAGGAGCTGCAGCTGATCGGGGTCGAGCAGCAGCGCATCGAGGTACAGCTCGCGACGCTCGTTCTGCAGAATCGGCACGGCGAAGGGGTATTCCCGATGGCCGTTGACGATCTTGCCGACCACGTAGGCGGCCTTGTTGCGGAAGAACGGCGACCCGAGCACCTGCACCTGAAGGCTGGGGTAGGCGCGCGTCGGGCGCGGGAAGTGCGCCCGCAGCGCGCGCAGCACGCTGCGGGTATCGCGCCGCAGGTCCTCGAACGGGTTGGCCAGGCCGAAGTCGGCGACGATCGCGCGCAGCGTCTCGCGCAGCCCCTTTTTCCCGGGGTAGTAGCAGCGGTAGGTCGGCGCTTCCCCCTCCAGGTGCTCGGTCGCAACCGCCGGGCGCCAGAAGATGAATTCGTTGCGGTAGTAGCGCCGGTGCAGGACCTGGCAGGCGACCGAGTTGTAGAACGTTTCGGCGCACTCGGGCTGCCTGTGCTCGTGCAGCAGCCCGATGTAGGCCAGCTTGATCGCGGGCCAGAGCGATTCGTCGCGCTCAGCCTGGGGATAGGCCTCGCGCACCGCTTCGACCGCTTCGTGCACGCGCCGGTCGTACATCTGGATGCGCGCGCGCGCGAGCGCACGCATCGCGCTCCAATCGGCCGCCTCGAAGTGGCGCTTGGCCTGTCGCGCGGCCTCGCGGAACAGACGGTAGTGCTTGTCGAAGCCGGCCAGAATGGCGCGCGCGACCCCCTGCGTGAGGCCGGCACGCGCCTCGTGAACCCGCAGCAGGGCGCCGGCGCTCACGCTCGCCTCAGGCCACCTTCTTCTCGGCCTGCTTCTGGTCGAAGAACTGCTCGTCCTCGGTCGAGCCGTGCAGCGCGGTGGTCGATGCCTTGCCACCGGTTACCGTCTGCGTGACGTCGTCGAAGTAGCCGGTGCCGACCTCGCGCTGGTGCTTGACCGCGCTGAAGCCCTTCTCCGCGGCGGCGAATTCCTTCTGCTGCAGCTCGACGAACGCGCTCATGTTGTTGCGCGCGTAGCCGTAGGCGAGCTCGAACATCGAGTAATTCAGCGCGTGGAATCCGGCCAGGGTGATGAACTGGAACTTGTAGCCCATCGCGCCGAGCTCGCGCTGGAACTTGGCGATTGTCGCGTCGTCCAGGTTGCGCTTCCAGTTGAAAGACGGCGAGCAGTTGTAGGCCAGCATCCTGCCCGGGTACTTGCGCCGGATGCCTTCGGCGAATTTGCGCGCGAAGGCGAGATCCGGTGTGCCGGTCTCGCACCACACCATGTCGGCGTATTCGGCGTAGGCGAGGCCGCGCGAGAGCGCCTGGTCGAAGCCCTTTTTGGTACGGTAGAAGCCTTCCGCAGTGCGCTCGCCGGTGAGAAATGGCTTGTCGTTCTCGTCCACGTCGCTGGTGACGATGTCGGCTGCCTCCGCGTCCGTGCGCGCGAGCAGCACGGTCGGCACGCCCATCACGTCCGCAGCGAGACGAGCCGCGACCAGCTTCTGCACCGCTTCCTGCGTCGGCACCAGCACCTTGCCGCCCATGTGGCCGCATTTCTTCACCGAGGCGAGCTGGTCCTCGAAGTGCACGCCCGCGGCGCCCGCCTCGATCATCGCCTTCATCAGCTCGAACGCGT
>DAHVFK010000669.1 GCA_027317055.1 Betaproteobacteria bacterium
TGCCAGCACAGCGGACTGCTCCACCACGATCAGCTTCCCGGGCGGCACGCCGTGCCGCAGGAGCGCGCGCGTGATCGCGCCCGTTCCTGCGCCCAGCTCGACCACCTGGCCCGGTACGTTCAAGGGCAGGTGCCGCACGACTTGTTGCGCGAGCGTGTCCGAACTGGGGCAAATCGCGCCCATTGCGCGCGGGCTCTTCAGCATTTCAAGGGCGAACAACAGCAGCGAAAGGCGTGCGACGCCTGCTTCCCCTCTGCGCACTAACATCTGGTAAGAGCGGTGTATCACCTGTTGCCGGATGCGAGGGGGTCGAGGAGCAAGAAGTTGGCCTGCCTCAACCTTGCGTCAAGCGAGGCGGCCAGTCAATTTCCATGTCGCGTTTCGGGCGAAATGCTCACGGCCGCGCCGGGACGCCCATGGCGCAGCCGTGGCAAAGGCTTAGTCGCGGCCCTCGTGCTCGTTTTCGTTGCCTTCGTGGTCGGCCTGATCCGCTTTCGCGCTCAGGACCTGGCCGGTGTTGATGTCCACCTTGACGTCGGTGGTCTTGCCGGCGCCGACGACTTCCACGCCGTAGACCATCTTGCCGTTCTCGTCTTCCAGTTCGGCGCGCGCGGCCTTGCCGTTGGCGTGCTGCTCGGCGACCGAAATCGCCTGGCTGATGCTGACCTTGGCCTGGGCGAGCGCGGCCGCGTCATCGCGCTCCACACGGCCATTTTCGGCAGCCTGGGCGCCGATCGCGAGGACCGTGGCCGCCAAGGCGCCAAGGATTATCGAGTGTGTCTTGTTCATGACGCTTCTCCTGGTATGAAAATGAATGAAATGGATCTTGCCGGTACGCGTCGAATCAGTCCGCGTTGGGGCCTTCGACGCTGTTCTCCAGCAGCCTGCCGGTCTTGGCGTCGACTCCGACCTCCTGCCGTGCCTTGTTGCCCGAGACGATGTCGAACGAGTAGCGCAGTCCGCTGCCTCCTTTCTCGCGCTCGAGCTCCTGGTCGGCGATCTTGCCGGGATGGGCCTTGAGTGCGATCGTGCGTGCCTGGTCGAGGCCGATGCGCGCCTCCTTGGTGTACTGCTCGCCGGTGAAGGCCTGCGCTGCGATCGCCGCGCCGAGCAGGGCGGCGCCGAGCGCCGCAGTGGTGATGAGCTTCGTTTTGTCGCTGGTCATGGTCGTGATCCTCTGGTTGATGAGCTCGGATCACACATTGCGCCGCCGACAGTTAAGCGCGACTTAACCGCGCAGGTTGTTGCGCGCCTGGTAGGCCTTGTCGAGCCTTTTGCGTGCGGCGTTGACGGCGTCTTCCAGGCGCTGGATGCGCGCGAAGTACCTCGCGTCAAGACGCGAGCCGCCGCCGCGCATGCCCAGCCGCTCGCCTGGCAGCGGGGTGCGCCCGTTGCGCAGCGCCTGCTCGGCGCCCGCGAGCGCCTTTTGCGCGTGCGTAATTTCATTGTCTACCTTGGTCCACTCGCGCTGCAGGATCGCATCGCCCTGCCTGATCGTCGCCTGGTCCATCTGCAGCAGGCGGTGCGCGGCGCGGCGCTGCTCGGGCGAGAGCGTCTGGACGTCGATGCGCTCGATCTTGGTCGCGCCCGGCACGGGTTGCGCGGCGTAGGTGACGCTGCCGTCGGGCAACCAGGACTTGTAG
>DAHVFK010000066.1 GCA_027317055.1 Betaproteobacteria bacterium
GGCGCGGCCGGCGCAATGGCGGCGTTGCAGGCCCCGGCATAAGCACCGCCCGGGTCACGCAGCAACTGGTACAGACCCCAGTCGATGCCGGAATGGGCCGCCTGGTAGGCCCTGGCGCCTTGCTCGTCGGCGGCGGAGGCCTCCTGCTGCAGCGTCGATATCGTCAGCAGATAGGCGCCCATCGCGGCGAGTGAAACAAGCAGAAAGAGCGCCAGGATGAGCGAGAACCCGCGCTGCCGCGCGCGTCGCCGGCGCCTTGGCTCAGGGCACATTGTTGACGTGGATCGCATGGTAGAGGGAAACGGTCTCGGCTACGCCCGAGGAGGTGGGCGCAGAAAGCGTCAGGCGCAGCGTCAGCAGGCCGATCTGCGGCGCGACATTCGGCGCGTAGTCGAAGTCGCAGGCGCTTACCTTGGTCGCGATGACGGCGGAGCTTCCGGAGCCGAACGTGGTCGGTTGCGCCGCGGCAATCGGATAGCCCCAGTAGCGGGTAATGGTGCCTACCACGGTGTCGCAGACGTAGCTCACCGGCCCCGAAATGATGAAGAAGCGCCGGCCCGGCGAATCGTGCAGGGTGCGCTGGAACGTCGTCGCGGCGAACGCTACCCGGTCGCGACCCGCTTCGGACGTGTCGATCGAGGTGATCAGCGCGCGGTTGACTGGCGGCCCGGCGCTGTAGGCGTCCTGCCCGGCGAATCCCGGGCCGTAGTTGTTCAGCACCAGGTAATCGCCCGGCGTGACGCTCGCCGCGTCGGGCAGCTTGCCGATCGTCTTGAAACAGGAATCCGCGACCGAATCGAAGCTGAGCTGATCGTTGTCCGGCGGTACAAGCGACGGATCGTCGTTCGGGCAATTGCTCCCGCCAGCCGCGCCGCCGCCTTCGCCGCGGTAGCGCCCCGCGGTGCGCACGGCGAGGAACTCGACGAATACCGCCCCGCCGCTGGTGGTCGTTCGCACGCTGTTCGGCAGCGCGAGGCGCACGTCGCGGCCGATGCGCTGCAAGGCGGTGTCGGCGATGTCGGTCAGGTCGGCGCGGGCCGCGATGTCGGCTGCCTGGCGGACCGGGAAGACGAAGTAGGCGAGGCCCGCGACGACGATGCCCGTGACCACGATCGAGATCACCAGCTCGATCAGGTTGAAGCCCCGCGCGCGGCGCGGCCCGCGCTCAGGGAGAATTGGGCGCATAGCGCAGGCGGTACCCCTGAAGCACCACGTTCGCGTTTGCCGGACCGGTCACATTGACCGTGATGCGCAGGCCCTCGCTGGTCGGTATGCCCGGCAGCTCCCCGGCCGAGATCGGCTGCACCGTGACGCTCGCCGCGTAGCTGCCGAGCCCGGGCACGACCGTGTTGGTGACGTCGCGGATGCCGCCGGACATCGAAAAGCCGTTGTAGTCGTTCACGTTGTCGAAACGCGGGTCGGCGTAGCGCGTCTCGCCAGGCTCCGGGCCGATGGCCTCCGGAATCGCGCAGCCCGCGGCGCTGGTCGCGGTGCCGACCGCCGGATCGTCGGGATCGCAGTAGGTGAACGCGTGCAGCTCGATCTCCTCCATCAGCGAGGTGGCGATCGCGAGCGCCTGCTTGCGCACCACCGGATCGACGCTCGAGCGGGTCATCTGGTTGAACAGGATCGCCACTCCGGTCACCCCGATCGCGAGCACGACGATGAACACGACCAGCTCGATCAGGGAAAGCCCCCGCTCGCGACGCGCGGGCCTACTGGACATAGCCCGTCTCCGCGCTCACGCTGAGCGGGCGGCCGTTGACCGCGAGCGTCACGGCCGCGCTCGGCTGCCCAAGGCCGTTGAAATTGAACGGCGAACTCGATGCGGTGAGGATCACCCCGCTCGGCGGCGTGAGCACGAACGCGGCGCTGGAAGCGAGCGAACTGACCGGGCTCGCGCAAGCCGCGTCATAGCACAGCGACAGCTGGTACGGCGCCGCCGGGTTTACGCTCACGTAGATCACCCGCCGCTGCGCGATCGCGGTCTTCTGCGCATAGCGCACTGCCGACTTGACCTGCTCCAGGAACCAGGTCTGGTCGATAGATTTCTGATTGAAATTCGCCGCAGTCACCGCCGCGAGGATGCCCAGAATCAGGATTACCGTCACCAGCTCGAGCAGCGTGAAGCCGCGCGCCGAATGCACGGGGTGCGGCTTCACTTTCCTTCTCCCGTGGCGCGGCTCTGGCCGACGTACGCCAGCACGCGCGCGCGCTCGCGCCGCACCTGCGGCATCAGCGGCGCCATCGCCAGCGCCTGGCGCGACCAGGCCTCGAGCTCGGACGCGCTGGCGGGCCGCGGCAGCTGCTGCCCCAGCAGACGGTAGGTGGCGATGCGCCCCAGCAGATTTCGCACTTCGAGCGAATTGGCACGCAAACCCGCATCGAACTCGCGCAGCGCGAAGCCCACCGCCTCGGCACCGCCGCCGGCGAACGCCTGGCCCTGCCAGAACTGTCCCAGGTACCAGTGGTAGCGCCAATCGCGCGGCTGCAGACGGCTCGCGACCTGCAGCCAGTACGCGGCCGCCAGCGTCCGGCCCTCGCCCAGCTGGCGCCGGCCCCAGTAGGCGGCACCCTCGGCCGCGACCGGCTGCGAAACGATGAACGCCGTCACCATCAGCAGCGCGATGCGCGCCGCGCGCGGCAGCGCCGGCAGCGAAAGCGCGGGCAGGCGCCCGACGCCGGCGCCGCCAAGCAGGCGGTCCAACCCGCCGAGCAACGCCCCGAACAGCACCAGGCAGGCAGGGACGTAGAACGGGTAGTCGACCAGCGCGTGGACCGACATCGTCGTCAGCCCCGCGACCGCCGCCACCGCATGCACCTTCTGCTCCGGATCCAGCCGCGCCAGGGCGCGCCGAGCAAAGCCGTAGGGCAGGAGCGCGAGCGCGGCGAGCGCGAGCAGGCCGAGCAGCCCCGTTTCCTGCAGCAGCTGAAGGTAATCGTCGTGGACGAAATAGGTCACGTGGTCGGCGCCGTAAGAGGGCACCTCGGCGCGGTGGCGCTCGAGCGCGTAGCGAAAGGTCAGGTAGCCGGTCCCCGTGACGGGGTGCGCCCGGTACGCCTCCCAGGCCAGCGCATAGAGTTCCAGCCGCGAGAGCGAAGACTCGAGCCGCGCCGGCGCGTCCCGGTCAGGTTCTACATTCGCAAAGCCCGGCAACGGCAAGCGTGCCGTGAGGGTAATCAGCACTCCCAGGATCACCGCCGCCCCGAGGCGTCCCCAGGCACGCCCGCCCGGGCGCGGCAGGCGCATGCCGAGCAGGAGCGCCGCGCCCGCACCGCCGAGCGCGCCGATCCAGGCGCCGCGGCTGAGCGCCGCGAGCGAGGCCGCGAGCAGCAACGCGAGCAGCACGGCGAAGCCGCGTCCGCCGCGGCCCCAGAGCAGCCAGACCGCAGTCGGCAGCAGAACGAGGTCGAGCAGCGCGGCATAGGTGCTGGGAGTTTCGAGGAACGCGAGCGCGCGCGCCTCGCCCTGAAAGCGCACCTGCGCCAGCCCCCAGACGCCGAGCACGAGCGCCGCGGCGAGCGCGCCTCCGAACAGCGAACGCTGCAGGCGCTCGGGGCAGCGGCGCGCGGCGGCGAAAGCGAGGATGAACAGCAGCGGGTGGAACAGTCCGGCGGCCGTATAGGCCGGGCTGGCGAACAGGTTGTTGGCCGCGATCAGCGCCGCGAGCCCGGCCGCTGCGGCGCCGAGCCAAGTCGCCGCCGGCGCGGGCTGCCCGCGCCAGCACATTGCCGCCAGCGCGAACGCCGCAGCCGCCCACAGGCCCACCACCGCCTGCGCCGAGCCGGCCGCGGCAAAGGCGAGGGCAAGAAAAAAAAGGGAGGCCGCGAAGCCCCCCTTTTCTCGTGCCGGCACCCTCAGGCCGGCTTGCGCAGTTTGCTCAGCGCTTGGCAAGTCGCAACTGCCGCCTCATGGACCGTATCAGGGGCCGTTGCAAAGCGCTACAGGAAGCGCCGTGCAAGCTCGCGCGGGATCCGTACCGTACGTCGCGGTAGGCGCTGCGCAACTCCCGCCCAGCGCGAGGTTCGAGCTGAGGGTAACGTTGGTCTTGATGGCGGTAAAGCCGCTCGGTCCCTTGTTCGACGCGTACATCAAAACCGCAGACGACTGGAGCGCGCCGCACGCTCCGTCGGCCACTGCATCCTTGGCGCTCTGCGACAGGTCGGTGAACTGCGGCACTGCGATCGCCGCCAGGATGCCCAGGATCACGATCACCACAACCAGTTCGATCAGGGTGAAGCCTTTCTGCGCTGCTCGTTTCATCTGTTTCACCAGAATCCTCCCATTCGCCTGTATCCGCCGCCCAGCAGCCCCATGGCCGTGGAGTTTATCGTCGGGTGCGATAGTAACGCTCAATTTAGCCCGTGGCAATCATGTTTTGTCAAGTTAAGTCATAGGGTTTTCGATCATTTCTCGAAAATATGTGAACTATTCACCATCCTCCGGCCCCCACTCGTACCGGGCCACGGCGTGCAGCAGGAGCGGCGAGTACGCGCCGGAGGACGTGCGCTCGACCTGCAACCGGAAGCGGATCGCGGGTACCGGGTCGGTGCCGCCGGAGAAGTTCTGCGTCCGCCGCACTAGATACACCAGTTCGTGCCGCTCGCGATCGTAGAGCCAGCTGCCGGGCTCGAGCGTGGTCAGGTCAGGATGGTCGAACGCTCCCAGATAGTTCGGCAAGTCCGCGTGCGTGAGCACAACCGGATTTCGCTCCGCCCAGTCGCGCTCGATCTTGGCCCCGCCCGACAAGACGGCCTTCGCGGCGCGCACGTAGAGCGCGGACTGAAGGCGGGACACGGTCGCCTCCATAGCGGTCTTCTCCGCCACCTCCGACAATTGCTGCAGGCGGTGCAGCAGGAGCGCGGCGAGCGCGCCGGCGATGATCACGTAGAGCACCGACTCCAGGTAGTTGCGCTGCCGCAGGCGGACCCGGAACGGAATCACCGGCCGAGCATGACCTTGCCCATGCCCCAGATCGGCAGGAACACGCCGAGCGCGAGCATCAGCACCATGACGCCCATCGCCACCGTGAGCATCGGCTCGATGTTGGCGCTCAGGTTGCGGATTTCGTAGTCGACCTCGCGCTCGTACATGCGCGCGACCTCCGCCAGCAGCTCGTCCAATTCGCCGGTCTCCTCGCCGACCGCGATCATCTGCAACACCACGGGCGTGAAGATCCCGACCGCGACCGCGGTGCGCAGCAGGCTCTCGCCGCGCTCCACGCCGTCGCGCATTTGCTCGATGCGCTGCGCGATGTACACGTTGTCGACCACGTCCGCGACCACGGTCAGCCCCTGCACGATCGGCACCCCGGACTGCATCGCCACCGCCAGGCTGCGCGTCAGGCGCGACAGGGTCGCCTTGGTGATGATCTCGCCCGCGATCGGCAGGCTCAGCTTGGAGCGGGCCCAGGCGTAGCGCCCGCCCTCAGTGCGCACGTACGCGCGCAGGCCCGCGACCAGTGCGATCAGCGCGGCGAGCATCAGCGGCCAGTAGCCGAGGAAGAAATTCGAGCTCGCGATCAGGACCCGGGTCAGTACCGGCAGCGGCACCTTGTTCGCCGCGAAGATCTTGGCGAACACCGGGATCACGGCAAAGTTCACGATTGCGATCGCGACCACGATCGCGGTCATGACGATGATCGGGTAGCGCAGCGCGGTCTTGATCCGCTCGCGCACGTCGCGCTCGAACTCGATGTGGTGGAACATGCGGTCGAACGACTCCGCCAGCGTGCCAGTGGTCTCGCCCACCCGCACGATGCTGACGTAGTAGTTGCTGAACACCTTGGGGTGCCGGCGCATGGCGGTCGAGAGCTCGCGCCCGGCGTCGAGGTTGACCAGCAGGTCCGCGATCACGTCCTTCAGGGTAGCGTTGCGCACCGACTCCTGCAGCCCGGCGAGCGCGCGCAGGATCGGAACCCCCGACCTGAGCAGGGTGTACATCTGGCGCGAGAACAGCATCACGTCGAGATCGCCGACCTCCGGCGCGGTCAGCAGGCGCCACCAGATCGGCGCGCCGCCGTTCCCCTCTTCGCTCGCGGTGGCATCGATCTGCACCGGCGTGATCCCGGTGCTCAGCAGCTGGTCCGCCACCGCGCCGCTGTCGGCGGCCTCCAGCCGGCCAGCGACCAGGTCGCCGCGCGAATTGCGGCCGCGGTAGGCGAATTGCGGCACTTAGCCCTCCACGTCGGTCGCCACCCGTATCACTTCCGATACCGTGCTGCGTCCGGCGAGCACCAACTCGAGGGCGCGCGCGGTGAGGGTCCTGCCCTGGAGCTGCGGCCGGGCCGCCTCGCCGAAAGCGTTCGGGTCCGCCATGCCGGCCGCGCGCACCAGCGGGGGCGTCATCTCGAGCATTTCGTACACACCGGTGCGCCCCGCGTAGCCGGTGCCGTTGCAGTGCGAGCAGCCGCGCCCGTGCATGAAAGTACGCCCTACCCAGCCCTCCCCCAGCTGCGCCTCGAGCCAGCGCTCCGCGTGCGCCTCGGGCGGCTGCTCCTCCTTGCAGGACTCGCACACCAGGCGCAGCAGGCGCTGCGCGACCACCGCGTGCAGCGAGCTCGCCACCATGTAGCTCGGCGCACCCATGTCGATCAGGCGGATCGCCGCGCTCGCGGCGTCCCTCGTGTGCAGGGTCGAGAACACCATGTGCCCAGTGAGCGCGGCGCGCAGGCCGATCTGCGCCGTGTCCTCGTCGCGGATCTCGCCCACCAGGATGACGTCCGGGTCCTGGCGCAGGGCCGAGCGCAGCACGCGCCCGAAGCCGAGGTCGATCCTCTCGTTCACCTGCACCTGCGTAATGCCTTTCAGGCGGTACTCGATCGGGTCCTCGATCGTGATGATCTTGCGATCGACCGTGTTCATCTCCTGCAGCGCGGCGTAGAGCGTGGTGGTCTTGCCGCTGCCGGTCGGGCCGGTGACCAGCACCATGCCGCTGGTGCGCTGGATGATGTCGCGAAAGCGCACCAGCATGTCCGCCGGCATGCCGATCTTGTCCAGGTTTTGCAGGGTCGAGCCGCGGTTGAGCAGGCGCAGCACCACCGACTCGCCGAACTGGCTCGGCATGGTCGACATGCGCACGTCGACCGGCTGGCCACGCACCATGACGTTTAGCCGGCCGTCGTGCGGCAGGCGCTTTTCCGAGATATCGAGCCCGGCCATCAGCTTCAGGCGCTGCGCCAGCGCGGGTCCGATCCTGCTGTCGGCCTCGGCCTGCGGCATCAGCGCGCCGTCGATGCGCACCCGGATCTGCACCCGGGTCTCCTGCGGCTCGATGTGCACGTCCGACGCGTTCACCTGCACCGCGTCCTCGAACACCGATTGCAGCAGCTTGACCACCGGCGCCTCCTCGGCGCCGAGCCCCGCGCCGAGCGCGCCGAAGTCGATGTAGTCCTCGCCGATGTCGCGCTCGAGCTCCTTGGCGAGGCCGCTGATCTCCTCGGTGCGGCGGTAGACCCGGTCGATCGCCTGCACCAGCAGCGCCTCGCTCACCACCGCGACGTCGATGTCGCGCTTGAGCAGGCGCTGCAGCTCGTCGAACGCGAACAGGTCGGTCGGATCGGCAAGGCCGACCAGGTAACTCGCCTTGCGCTCTTCGAGCATGATGGCGCGAAAGCGCCGCGCCTGCGTCTCGGGCAGCAGGCGCACCAGGTCGGGCTTGAGGTTGTAGAACTTAAGGTTGACGAACGGGATCGCGAGCTGGCGCGAGATCGCCTCGCTGATCTGCTCGTCGCTGACGAAGCCCTGCTCGAGCAGCACGCGCCCGAGCCGGCGACCGCTCTTCTTCTGTTGCGCAAGGCCGAGCGTGAGCTGCTCGCGCGAGATCAGCTTCTGCGCGACGAGGATGTCGCCTAGCCTGACCTTCTCCGGACGGTCCATGGCCGCATTATCCGTGATTCGGGCGCCCCGCGAAGCGGCTATCATAAGCGCCCGTTCAAGGCATCCGCACGCGAGGACCCCACCCCATGTCGAAGACCTTCGCCTCCCAGGGCGACCTCAAGCCGAAGAAGATCAGCTTCAAGAAGCTCTCGCCCAACTGCTACGCGTTCACCGCCGAGGGAGACCCGAACACTGGCGTGGTGGTCGGCGACGACGGCGTGCTGGTAGTCGACGCCCAGGCCACCCCGCTCATGGCGCGCGAAGTGATCCGCCGCATCCGCCGCGTCACCTCCAAGCCGATCAAGTACGTCGTGCTGTCGCATTACCACGCGGTGCGCGTGCTCGGCGCCGCCGCCTACAAGGCCGAGCAGATCATCGCCAGCCAGACCACGCTCGAGCTGATCCGCGAGCGCGGCAAGCAGGACATGAAGAGCGAGATCGGGCGCTTCCCGCGCCTGTTCCGTGGCGCAAAATCCATCCCCGGCCTGACCTGGCCGACGCTCGCCTTCAAAGACGAACTCACGTTGAGCATGGGCAAGCTCGAGGTGAAGATCATCCACGCCGGCCCGGGGCACACCGCGGGCGACACCATCGTGTGGGTGCCTTCGCAGCGCGTGCTGTTCTCGGGCGACCTGGTCGAGTACGAGGCCGGCATCTACACCGGCGATGCGCAACTCGAGGAGTGGCCCGCCACGCTGCGCCGACTGCGCGCGCTAAAACCCAGGGCGCTGGTGCCGGGGCGCGGGCCGGCGCTCACCGCTCCGGCGCAGTGCGACAAGGCGATTCGCTACACGCAGGACTTCGTCAGCGCGCTGTACGCCAATGCCAGGCGCGCGGTGGCCGCGGGCAAGACGCTTAAGCAGTCCTACGCCCAGACCCGGCGCCGCATGGACCCCAAGTACGCCGGCTATCCGATCTACGAGCACTGCATCCCATTCGACGTCACGCGCGCCTACGACGAAGCGCGCGGCATCAAGCACCCGCGCATCTGGACCGCGCGGCGCGATTTGGAGATGTGGAAGACGATTGCCGAAAAATAGGGACAGACCCTATTTTTGGAGTCAGAAAAATAGGGTCTGTCCCTATTTTTCTAAGTGCGGTCCCGCTCCGCACTTGCGTGCGGAGCGGGACGAACCCCGCCGTGGGAGGAGGAGGGAGGAGGATCCCGCGGCGGGCGCAGCCGGTGATCAGTGCTGGCGCAGACCGGCGCCGGTTTGGGACGCCGCGCTCTCGCGCAGCGCGCGGAAATAGGCCACGATGCGCGCCCCGAGGCGCGAAACCATGCCGGCGATCGCCTCGGCGCGTTCGCGCTTGGCCTGCCGCATGATCTCGGTCATTTGGTAATCCGAGAGCGGGAGTCGCGGTTCGGCCGCAAGGTGCTGCTCGATGTACCGTATTTCGCTGGCGTTCATGGTGTTACCTCATTCAACTGTGTTGCGATGCAGCAATGATATGTCTTTGCTATATGGTTTAGAATAGGCTGAATTATCAATTCAGCTTTGCGTAAACAGCAAAGATATGTCCGATTCGCTCCAGCAAATGTCGATTTTCGCCAAGGTAGTTGTCAGCGGCAGCCTGTCTGCCGCGGGGCGCGAGCTGGGGCTCTCCCCGGCGGTGGTCAGCCGCAGCCTGTCCGCGCTCGAGGCACGCCTGGGCACCCGGCTCATCCACCGTACGACGCGCAGCCTGCACCTGACCGACGAAGGCGCGGCCTACTATGAGTCCTGCACCCGCATCCTGGACGAGATCGAGGAAGCCGAGGCGATGGCGGCCGCCGGGCGCGACGAGCCGCGGGGCGTGCTCAAGGTCGCGCTGCCGGCCTCGTTCGGCCACCAGCACATCGCGCCGCTGGTGCCGCAGTTCGCCGCACGCTACCCCAAGCTGCGTATCGCGCTCAGCCTGTCGGACCGGCGCGTAAACGTGATCGACGAGGGCTTCGACCTCGCGGTGCGCATCGCCGAGCTGGAGGACTCCTCGCTTGCGGCGCGCAAGCTCGCGCCCAACCGGCGCGTGGTGTGCGCGAGCCCCGATTACCTGCGCCGCCACGGCACGCCGCGCACGCCGCAGGAGCTGACCAAGCACAGCTTCCTGGTCGCCAACTGGGGCGACGGCAGCTTTGCCATGACGCTCGAGTACAGGGGCCCGGTGGGCAAGCAGGGCGAGGTGCGCGTGACCGGCAAGTACGCGTGCGACAACTGGGAAGTGCTGCGCGAGTGGGCGCTTGCCGGCCTGGGCGTCGCGCTCAAGTCGACCTGGGATGTGCGCCCACAGCTCGAGGACGGCTCCTTGGTGCCGCTCTGCCCCGGCTATACCTTCGACACGGACGTAGCCATTTACGCCGTCTACCCGCACCGCCGCCACTTGCCCGCCAAGACGCGCGCCTTCGTCGATTTCCTGGTCGAATCCTTCGGCCCCGAGCCTTACTGGGACCTGCCGCCGGCGAAGCACCTGAAGCCGCGAATCAAGGCCCGCGCCGCGCCCCAGACCGGCTAGCGCGCGAACCAATGTTTCGCCGACCCGCGCGAGCCGCTATCCTAGGCGGGCTGAACAGTGTCCGGGCGGGACACAATCCCGTGAGGACGATGGCGCCAAGCTGCACAACCCGGTGCGGCCGAGGGCCCCACACGAACACGATTTTTGTGGAGACATGCTGATGAACGCACCCGTTGACGCATCCAAGCTCGCCCAGGTATCACTCGACGACAAGTACACGCTCGGCAAGGGGCGCGTGTTCCTCACCGGCACCCAGGCGCTGGTGCGCCTGATGCTGCTGCAGCGCGCGCGCGACGTGCTCGCCGGGCTGAACACCGCGGGCTACATCTCGGGCTACCGCGGCTCGCCGCTGGGCGGCGTCGACCAGACGATGTGGGGCGCGAAGAAGCACCTCGAGCGCCACCACGTCGTGTTCCAGCCGGGCGTCAACGAGGACCTCGCCGCCACCGCGGTGTGGGGCACGCAGCAGGTCGGCATGTTCCCCGGCGCGAAATACGACGGCGTGTTCGGCATGTGGTACGGCAAGGGCCCGGGGGTCGATCGCTGCGGCGACGTGTTCAAGCATGCCAACGCCGCCGGGACCTCCAAGCACGGCGGCGTGCTCGCGCTCGCCGGCGACGACCACGCGGCCAAATCTTCCACCCTGCCGCACCAGTCCGAGCACATTTTCAAGGCCTGCATGATCCCGGTGCTCAACCCGGCCAACGTGCAGGAGTACCTCGACCTCGGGCTGCACGGCTTCGCCATGAGCCGCTACGCCGGCTGCTGGGTCGCGTTCAAGTGCGTCACCGACGTGGTCGAGTCGGGCGCCTCGGTCGAGGTCGACCCCGAGCGGGTGCGCATCCGGCTGCCGGGCGATTTCACGCTGCCGCAGGGCGGCCTGAACATCCGCTGGCCCGACGCGATCCTCGAGCAGGAGGCGCGCCTGCTCGACTGGAAGGCCTACGCCGCGCTCGCTTACGTGCGCGCCAACAAGCTCGATCGCGTGGTTTTGGACTCGCCCGCCGCGCGCCTGGGCATCGTCACCACCGGCAAGTCCTTCGGCGACACGATGCAGGCGCTGGCGGACCTCGGCATCGACGAGAAGGTCGCGCGCGACATCGGCCTGCGCGTGTACAAGGTGGCGATGACCTGGCCGCTCGAGCCGCAGGGCGCGCGCCGCTTCGCCGAGGGGCTGGAAGAAATCCTGGTGGTGGAGGAAAAGCGCCAGCTGATCGAGTACCAGATCAAGGAGGAGCTCTACAACTGGAAGGACGGCGTGCGCGCACCGCGCGTGGTCGGCAAGTTCGACGACAACGGCGAGTGGAGCCGCGCCGCCGGCCAGCCCGCCGGCTCCTGGCTGCTGCCGGCGCACTATGAGCACTCGCCGGCGATGGTGGCCCGCGTCATTG
>DAHVFK010000670.1 GCA_027317055.1 Betaproteobacteria bacterium
GCGTACGCGCATGCGCGCACGCTGCGTTTCGCCGACGGCCCGGACGAGGTTCACCGCAACCAGATCGCGAAGCTCGAGATCGGCGAGCAGACCACGGTGGCGGAGGCGGTGGCGCCGAAGAGACGACCCTCTTAGGCTAGGCGTCGGCCGAAAGCCTGCTCCAATTCGCCAGACTACCGAGCAGCGCGGCGGCGTGCTCCAGCTCGGCGGACGAATTCAGGAAGTCGGGGCACAGCCGCAGCCGGTCGCCGCGCGCGTCGGCGCTTAAGCCGTGCGCCTCCAGCTCCGCCGCCAGCTCGACCGCGCGCGAATGCGGTAGCGAGAGAAACGCACCGTGCGACTCGCCTTCGCCTTCCACGCGGACTGCTTGCTGGCGCAGCAGCGCCGCAAGCCTGCGCTTCTGCTCGAGCGAGTAGGCGCGCAGGCGCTCAACGCCGATCTCGAGTGTCAGCTCCAGCCCGGCCAGCGCCTGGTAAGGCGCGAGCACGAGTGGCGTGGATTCGAGCCATGCGTCGCCGCCGGCGCCGAATCGCGGCGGCTCCGGGCGCAGGTAGGCGAACACGTCGCGCTTCGCGAACCACCCGGTGTCGAGGGTGCGCAGCGCTTCGAGGTGATCAGGGCGCACGTACAGCCAGCAGGCGCCCGGTCCGCCGCGCAGATACTTGTACGAGCCGCCGACGGCGAAGTCGACCTCCAGCGCCGCGAGGTCGGTGGGCACTACCCCCGCGCCGTGGTAGACGTCTAGCAGCACCTTGGCACCCGCGGCATGCGCGCGCCGGACGAGTGCTGTGAGCTCGGCAACGATCTCGCCGCTGCGAAACATAACGGAAGACAGCACCATCAGGTCGCAGCCGACGGGATCGAGCTCGCGCCAAGGGACGACCTTGAGCGCGATTCGACTCTTGTCGCGGTACACCCTGAGGATGAAATCGAGCGAGTCGAATTCGCCGTCGCTGGTCAGCACGCGCGGCGTGCCGTCGAGTGCGTTTAGCACCGCGCGCAGTCCCTGGCCGGCGCTCGTCTTGGGTACCACGCAATCGGCGCGCGGTGCGCCGACCAGTTGCGCGGTGAGCGCACGCCAGCGCTCGCGCGCCTCGAGCCAGGGCGCCCACGCGTCGCCCAGGTCGCGGTACCAGGCATCGAGCGCCCGTCCGACGTCTTCGGCCATGCGGTCGGGCGGGCGCCCGAGCGAGTGATTGGCCAGGTAGATGCCGTCCCGCTGCATCACGCGGGAAAACAGCGGCCAGACGTGCTCGCGGAGCCAAGCTTCAGTCAATCTCGGTGCGGACATCGATCAGCTCGGGAAACAGCGAGACCTCGAGTGTCTTCCTCAGGAAGGACACTCCGGATGTTCCTCCGGTGCCGCGCTTGAATCCGATCACGCGCTCGACGGTCTTGACGTGGCGGAAGCGCCAGAGCTGGAAGTTTTCCTCCACGTCGACCAGCTTCTCGCACATGTCGTAGGCATCCCAGTGGCGTTTGGGGTCCCGATAGATGGTCTTGAACACGGCCACCACGCCCGGATGCCTCACGTGGGACTGCGCCCAGTCGCGTTCGATGCATTCGCGCGGGACCGGCAGGCCGCGGCGCGCGAGCAGGCGCAGGAACTCGTCGTACAGCGAGGGGGATTCGTGCAGGGACTT
>DAHVFK010000671.1 GCA_027317055.1 Betaproteobacteria bacterium
AAGCTGCCGGCGCTGCGCGAGGCGCTCGAGGGCCGCTTCGACGAAGAGCACGCGATCGTCGTCGGCGCGATCCTCGCCCACATCGACTTCCTCGACGAGGCGATCGACGGCCTCTCGGACGCGATCGCGGAGCAGATCCGCCCTTTCGCGCCGGCGGTTGAGCTGCTGTGCACGATCCCCGGCGTGCAAGCCCGGACCGCGCAGGTGATCATCGCCGAGATCGGCACCGACATGCGCGTGTTCCCGACCGCCAAGCACCTGGCGTCCTGGGCCGGGCAGTGCCCGGGCAACGACCGCTCCGCCGGCAAGCGGCGCTCCGGGCGCACCCGCAAGGGATCCCGCTGGCTCGGGATCGCGCTGACCGAGGCCGCGCTGGCGGCCACCCGCACCAAGAACACCTACCTCGCCGCCCAATACCAGCGGCTGCGACCGCGCTGCGGGCACAAGCGCGCGCTCGGTGCCGTCAAACACTCGATCCTGACCGCCGTCTGGCACATGCTCACCACCGGCGAGCTCTACCGCGACCCCGGCGGCAACTACTTCACCCGAGACCCACAACGACAGATCACGCGTCTCGTCAACCAGCTCGAACGGCTCGGTCAGCGCGTCACGCTGGAGGCCGCCGCTGCTTGACCCAAACGGGATTTCCCATCAGCCAGGCTGGGATTCACGGAGGCTTCGTAACGAGGATCTGATCCTCGGGAGAGGAAGTCCCGCGTAATGGCCCGTCCGAAGAAGTACCCCGATGAGCTGGTGGCGCGCGGTGTGCGGCTGGCGTTGGAGAGCAAGCGTCCGATCGCGCATGTCGCCGCCGATCTGGGGATGCATCCCGAGACGCTGCGCAAGCGTGTGCGGCAGGCCGAGGCTGACAGTGGCGCTCGGCCGGATCTGCCCACGTCCCAGGAGCGCGAGGAAATCCGCAAGCTACGCGCGGAGAACTTCGAGCTGCGGCGCACCAACGAGATCCTCAAATCGGCCAGCGTGTTTTTCGCGACCGAGCTCGACGCGGACCGAACGAGGTGACCGCGTTCATCGACAGTCATCGCGGTCGCTTCGGCGTCGAGCCGATCTGCCGGACCCTGGACGTGTCGGCGTCCGCCTACTACCAGCGCGCCACCGGCCAGCGGTCAGACCGCGTGATCGCCGACGAACGCCTTCTGGATCAGATCCGCGAGGTGCACGCGGCCAACTACTACGCCTACGGCTACCGGCGGATGTGGAAGGCGCTGGGGCGGGCCGGCGAGGACGTCGGCCGCGACCACGTCAAGCGCCTGATGCGCGCCAACGCGGTCCAGGGAGCCAAGCGGCGCGGGCGGCCGTGGCGCACGACCACGCCCGACCCCGCGGCCCACCGGCCGCCCGATCTCGTCAACCGCGACTTCACCGCGCAGCGTCCCGACGCGCTTTGGGTCGCCGATTTCACGTATCTGCGCTGCTGGGAGGGCGTGGTGTTCTTCAGCTTCGTCATCGACGTCTTCTCACGACGGGTGGTTGGCTGGCAGTTCGCCGGCCACATGCGCACCGACCTCGTCCTCGACGCGCTGCGAATGGCGCTCACCCGCCGCCAAGCCGGCGCCGACGTGCAGCTCGTTCACCACTCCGATGCCGGCAGCCAATACACCAGCTACGCCTTCGGGCAGG
>DAHVFK010000672.1 GCA_027317055.1 Betaproteobacteria bacterium
GGCCACGGCGCAACAAGGCCGCGATTATCTGGGAGGGCGAGCCGGGCGATTCGCGCGTGCTCACCTATCAGATGCTGGCGGTCGAGGTGGCGCGCTGCGCCAATGCGCTCAAGCATCTGGGCGTGAGCAAAGGCGATCGCGTCGCGATCTATATGCCGCTCGTTCCCGAAGCGGTGATCGCGATGCTGGCGTGCGCGCGGATCGGCGCGATTCATTCGGTGGTATTCGGTGGGTTCTCGGCGGAGGCGCTGGCCGATCGAATCAACGATGCCGAGGCGAAAGTCTGTATCACGGCCGACGGTGGCTGGCGGCGCGGGCAGGAGGTGCCGCTCAAGCACAACGTCGATGAAGCCTTGAAGCATACGCCGTCGGTGACGAAATGCCTGGTGGTGCGCCGCACCGGCTCGCCGGTCGAGATGCGCGCGGGGCGCGACGTGTGGTGGCACGATCTGGTGCCGGAACAGCCGTCCGCGTGCGAGGCCGCCGCGCTCGATTCGGAGCATCCGCTCTATACGCTTTACACCTCCGGCACTACCGGCAAGCCCAAAGGCGTGGTCCATTCGACGGCGGGATATTTGTTGCACACCCTGATGACGATGCGCTGGGTGTTCGATCTGCACGAGCAGGATATTTACTGGTGCACCGCCGACATCGGCTGGGTTACCGGCCATAGTTATACGGTGTACGGTCCGCTGGCGGCCGGGGCCACCGTCGTGATGTACGAAGGCGCGCCGAATCATCCGGAAAACGATCGCTTCTGGGCGATCATCGAGAAGTACCGGGTCAACATTTTTTATACCGCGCCCACCGCGATTCGCACGTTTGTCAAATGGGGCGAATCGTGGGTGAACAAGCATGATCTGTCGAGTCTGCGCCTGCTTGGCACGGTCGGCGAACCGATCAATCCAGAGGCCTGGATCTGGTACCATCGGGTAATTGGCGGCGAGCGCTGCCCGATCGTGGATACCTGGTGGCAGACCGAGACTGGCGGCATTTTAATAAGTCCGATGCCCGGTGCGGTGCCCACCAAACCAGGCTCCGCGACGCTACCGATGCCGGGGGTGGCCGCCGTGGTGGTCACTCGCGAAGGCCAACCGGTCCAAGCCGGCCAAGGCGGTCTATTGGTAATCAAGCGGCCGTGGCCGGGGATGCTGCGCACCATCTTCCGCGATCCGGACAGATATGAGCAGCAATACTTCAGTCAGATACCCGGGGTTTATTTCACTGGCGATGGCGCCCGGCGCGACGAGGATGGCTATTTCTGGCTGATGGGACGGGTCGATGACGTGATCAACGTATCGGGTCATCGGCTTGGCACGATGGAGATCGAAAGCGCGCTGGTCTCGCACGCGGCGGTGGCCGAAGCCGCCGTGGTTGGCCGTCCCGATGAGATGAAAGGGCAAGCGATTGTATGCTTTATCACGCTCGAAGGCGGCCGCAAGGGCGACGATGATCTGCGAAAGCAGTTGCGTGCGCACGTCGCCAGGGAGATCGGAGCGCTCGCCCGTCCCGACGATCTACGCTTCACCGATGCGCTGCCGAAGACCCGCAGCGGCAAGATCATGCGGCGGTTGCTGCGGCAAATCGCGGCCGGCGACGAGACCCTGGGCGATACCACCACGCTCGAAGAT
>DAHVFK010000673.1 GCA_027317055.1 Betaproteobacteria bacterium
TCCATGACCTGCTTGGTCATGTTGAAGCAGGAATCGAGGTTGGTGCGCATCACCGCGTCCCAGTCGGCCTTGGTCATCTTCTTGAACGTCATGTCGCGCGTGATGCCGGCATTGTTGACCAGAATGTCGATCGTCCCGCATTGCTTGACGATCTTCTCGCTCTTGGCGGCGCAGTCGTCGAAATCGACCACGTCGACCGGGTAGGCGCCAAAGTCGTATCCCCGCCCCTTCATTTCCTCCAGCCACGATTTCTACTTGGTGTTGGAGGGCGAATAGGTCACCACCACCCGGTAGCCGGCGTCGGCCATCTTGGTGGAAATCGACTCGCCCAGCCCGCCCATGCCGCCGGTCACGATCGCCAGCCTCTTGTCCGTCATGCTCCCCTCCTCCTCCTCGTCGACTCCAGGCCCCAATGCCTACGACATGTACATGCCGCCGTTGATGGCGATATTCGCGCCTGTAATATAACCGGCTTCCTCGGAGGCCAGAAAGGCGATCAGCGCCGCGATCTCCTCCGGGTGCGCCAGGCGCCCCATCGGGATGCCGGCCACGATCTTTTCCAGAACGTCCTTGCGGATCGACTTCACCATGTCGGTTTCGACATAGCCGGGCGACACCGAGTTCACCGTCACGCCCTTGCGCACCACCTCCTGCGCCAGCGCCTTGGCGAACCCGTGCAGGCCCGCCTTCGCGGCGGAGTAGTTGGTCTGGCCGAACTGCCCGCGCTGCCCGTTGACGGAGGAAAGGTTCACGATCCGTCCCCAGCCGCGCTCGGTCATGCCTTCGATCACCTGCTTGGTGACGATGAAGGCACTGTTCAGGTTGGTGCTGATGACCGCCAGCCAGTCCGAGAGCGACATCTTTTTCAGCACGTTGTCGCGCACGATGCCCGCGCTGTTGACCAGGATGTCGACCGGACCGATCTCGGACACGATCCCGCGCACCATCCCGGCCGCCGAGTCGAAGTCCGACACGTCGCCCTCGGCGGCAAAGACGTTGTCGTAGCCCTCCGCGCGCAGTTGCGCCAGCCATTGGTCCTTTTTTTCGTAACCCGGAAGGCAATTCGCCATCACCACGTTGCCGTTCATGCGGGCGAGCCGGCGGCATACCGCCGTGCCGATTCCGCCCATGCCTCCGGTTACCAGTGCCACACGCTTGGTCATGCTCGATCTTTCACGTTTACGGAAAAATTCATCGCTCCACCGCCAGCGCCACGCCCATGCCGCCGCCGATGCAGAGCGACGCGAGGCCCTTCTTCGCGTCGCGCCTGGCCATTTCGTGCAGCAGGGTCACCAGGATGCGGCAGCCCGAGGCACCGATCGGGTGGCCGAGCGCGATCGCGCCGCCGTTTACGTTCACCTTCGAGGTATCCCAGCCCATCTGGCGGTTGACCGCGATCGCCTGCGCCGCGAAGGCCTCGTTGATCTCCATCAGGTCGAGCTCCTGCGGCGTCCAGCCGGCGCGCGACAGGCAGCGCTTGGAGGCCGGCACCGGGCCCATCCCCATGTATTTCGGGTCGACCCCGGCCGAGGAGAACGACTTGATGCGCGCGAGCGGCTTCAAGCCCAGCTCCTTGGCCTTGCGCGCCGAGGCGAGCACCACCGCCGCCGCACCGTCGTTGATGCCCGAGG
>DAHVFK010000674.1 GCA_027317055.1 Betaproteobacteria bacterium
GTGCAGCACCGGCGGCGGCGGCGAGGGCAGGTCGGCCGCGATGTTGTACCAGTGCTTCGGGATGCGGGTCTCGTCTAGCAGGTATTTCACGCTGTCGGTCATGTAAGGTCTCCCCTGGTTGCGTCAATCCTAGCCTAAAGATAAAGGTTCAGCACCCCGTCCAGTCCGGCGTGATCGAGCGCGAAGTCGGCGAACTCGCGCGCCACCGGCTTGCCGCGGAAGGCGACCGACATGCCGGCCTCGGCCATCAGCGGCAGGTCGTTCGCGCCGTCGCCGATGGCCAGGGTCTGCTCGCGGCGCGCGCCGATCTCGCGCGCGACCTCGCGCAGGTGCTCCGCCTTGGCGCGCGCATTGACGATCTTGCCGACGAGTGCGCCGGTGAGTTTCCCGTGTTGGATTTCCAGGTTGTTGGACAAGGTGTAATCGAGCCCGAGCCGCGCGCGCAGACGCTCGGTGAAGAACGAGAATCCGCCCGAGACCAGCAGCAGGCGGATGCCGGCCGCCTTGCAGCCGGCCACCAGCCGCTCGGCGCCCGGCGACAGGCGCAGCTTTTCGTCGTACACACGCCCGAGCGCCGCCTCGTCGACGCCCGCGAGCAGCGCCACGCGCCGGCGCAGGCTCTCGCCGAAATCGAGCTCGCCGCGCATCGCGGCCCCGGTAATCGCTGCGATCTCGGCCCTGCGCCCGGCCGCTTCGCCCAGTTCGTCGATGCACTCGATCGTGATCAGGGTCGAGTCCATGTCCATCGCCACCAGCCTGAGGTCGGCCAGGCGCAGGTCGACCGGCACCCAGGCGAAATCGAGCGCGCGCGCAGTGCACCACGCGCCGACACCGTCGCGTCTCGCGGCGCCGCGCAGCCGGAACGCGGTTTCGCCGATCTTTTCTACCGAGCGCGCGCCGCTCAGCCCGGCAAGCTCTTGCGCCTGCGCCGCGGTCGCGCCCGGCCCCTGCGCCACCAGGTTCATGCGGCGAGCTCGCGCAGCACGTCCTTCACCGCCTGCGCGCGCTCGCGCCAGCCGGGCATCTTCGCCTCCAGCCGCAGCCGGTCCTGGCCGGCCAGGCGCGCGCCGCGGCGGCGCTGCACGAAATCGATGATCTTCTGCGCCTCGATCGGCGGCTGCTTGATGAACTGCAGCTGCAGCGCCTCGTGCGTCGCGTCGATGCGCGCCACGCCCAGCGGCCTGGCCGCCAGCCGCAGCGCGTGGCACTCGAGCAGCGCGCGCGCGGGCTCGGGCAGGGCGCCGAAGCGGTCGACCAGCTCCTCGCTCATCGCCTCGAGCGCTTCGGGCGAGTCGCAGTTGGACAGCCGCTTGTACAGCGTCAGGCGCTCGTGCACGTCGCTGCAGTAGTCCGCCGGCAGCAGCGCGGGCTGGTGCAGGTTGACCTCGGCCGCGACATCGAGCGCGTCCTCGAACTCGGCGCCCTTGCCGGCCTTGAGCCGCCTCACCGCGGATTCCAGCATCTGCGCATAGAGCGAAAAGCCGATCTCCTGGATCTCGCCCGATTGCGACTCGCCCAGCACCTCGCCCGCGCCGCGAATTTCGAGATCGTGCATCGCGAGGTAGAACCCGGAGCCGAGCTCCTCCATCATCTGGATTGCCTCGAGCCGCTTCTTGGCCTGGGCGCC
>DAHVFK010000675.1 GCA_027317055.1 Betaproteobacteria bacterium
TGACGCGCCACGTGCCGCTGCAGACGAGCGTCGTGTTCTTCGCGCTCAATTTCGCGGCCGTGGCGACGATGGTGTACTGGCTGCTGAGCTTCGCGTTCGCCGAGCGGGCGCGCTCGCGCGCGCGGCTGGAAGTGGCGCACGCCAAGCTGCAGGAGGAGCAGGACCGCTCCGAGCGGCTGCTGCTGAACATTCTCCCCGGCCCGATCGCCGAGCGCCTGAAGCATTCCAGCGAGGAGATCGCGGACGGGTTCTCCGAGGTGACGGTGATGTTCGCCGATATCGTCAATTTCACGCAGATCGCCGAGCACATGACGCCGGCCCAGGTGTTCGCGCTGCTGAACCGGATGTTCTCCGAGTTCGACACGATTGCGGAGCAGCACGGGCTGGAGAAGATCAAGACGATCGGCGACGCATACATGGTGGCGGGCGGCCTGAACGGCGGCGAAGCGGACTTCAGCGCCGCGACCGCGGAGCTCGCGCTCGACATGTGCGACGTGGTCGCCCAGGGCTATGTCGTCGAGAACAGGCCGCTCCAGCTTCGCATCGGCATCGGCACCGGGCCGGTCGTCGCGGGCGTGATCGGCCGCAAGAAATTCATCTACGATCTGTGGGGCGACACGGTCAACATCGCCAGCCGCATCACCACCGAGGGCGTGCCCGGGACGATCCACGTCGACGAGCCGACCTTCCTGCGGCTGCGCGAGCACTACGACTTCCATCCGCCGCTGACGATCTACCTCAAGGGCAAGGGCGACACCAGGGTCTACCGCCTGGCCGGGCGGCGCGCGAGCGCCTGATATCAGCGCACGGGCGCCCCGCCCGACAGAGCGAAGCACACTTCGCCATCGCGGTTCGACTGCAGCTCGAGCAGGTAGCCGCTCGCCTCGGCCTGGCGCGCCGCCTGGTAGAGCCCGATCCCCAGCCCCGAGCCCGACACCACCGGCGCGCGCAACAGCGTGGTCGCGAGCTCGGGCCGCACTGCCTGGCCGGTGTCGCATACGCGCAGCTCCACGCGCTCACCGCAGGTGAGCGTCACACGGATCCGCACCGCGGTTTCCGCATTGCGCTTGGCGAGCGCGTTCTGCAGCAGGTTGTCGGCCACGCTGTCGAACAGACCGCGCGGGATGCGCACGCCGGGCCGCAGACCTTCGGCTGCGAATTCGACCCGCTTGTCGCGGTATTGCAGCGCGACCGATTCCCACCATTCGTCCGCCGGCCTAAGCGGCTCGGTCTGGGGATAGGGTTGCTGCAGCCGCTCGAGCGTGTCGCCCAAGCGCCGCGCGATCACCGGCAGTTGGCGCCGGATGAGCGCCTGCAGCTCGGCGGACTCGGGCTCGCGCTCGGCGACCGCGCAAAGCGCGTTCAGCGACTGCAGCAGATTCTTCACGTCGTGCGTCATGCGCGCGCCGGTCTCGTGTACCGCCTCGAGATAGCTCTGCTGCTTGAGCTTCTGCTCGCGCAGCTTGGCGATGTAGAACTCGCCCAGCAGCTCGCCGAGCAGGCTAAGGTGCCAGTGCAGCGCCGGACTGGTGCGGTAGCGCGAGTGCAGGGTGAGCGCGAGCTCGCTGTTCTCGAAGTCGACCCGGTAGGGCGTCTTCTGCCCTGCCGTGCCC
>DAHVFK010000676.1 GCA_027317055.1 Betaproteobacteria bacterium
CGATACGGGTCGCGCGTGCCCTGCCACGGCAGCCCGCGCCGGCCGTGCCTGCGCTGCCAGGCAATAAGTGTTTGCGCGAATTCCGGCACGGCGCGCAGTTTGACGCGGCCGGGCGAAGGCGGCAACATCATCCGCCCCGTCCACGTGCAGGCCGCGACCGTCCATGCATACAGCCGTCGAAGAGATCCGGAAATTCCACGCCGAGCTGCGCGAGATCCGCCACGACCTCCACGCTCACCCCGAGCTGGGCTTCGAGGAAAACCGCACCTCCGAAATCGTCGCCGGCAAGCTCGCGGCATGGGGCATAGAAGTGCATCGGGGGCTCGCCAGGACCGGAGTGGTCGGAGTGCTGCATGGCCGCCGCAGCGCGAGCGGCCGCGCGGTGGGGCTGCGCGCGGACATGGATTGCCTGCCGATGCGCGAAACGACCGGGCTGCCGTACCGCTCACGCCACGACGGGCGGATGCACGCCTGCGGCCACGACGGCCACACCACCATGCTGCTCGGCGCCGCGCGCTATCTTGCAGCAACGCAATCGTTCGACGGCACCGCGTATCTGATCTTCCAGCCGGCGGAGGAAGGCGGCGGCGGCGGGCAGAAGATGGTCCAGGAAGGGCTGTTCGAGCGCTTCCCCGCCGACCAGATCTACGCTTTGCACAACTGGCCGGCCCTGCCGCCGGGCAAGATCGCCGTGCGCGCGGGCGCGATGATGGCCGCAACCGACGAGATCCAGATCACGGTGCACGGCAGGGGCGGTCACGCCGCGATGCCGCAGCTGGGCGTAGATCCGGTGCTGCTCAGCGCGCATATCATCACCGCGCTGCAGTCGGTCCCCAGCCGCAACATCGATCCGGTGGACGCGCTCGTGATAAGCGTGTGCTCGATGCAGACCAGCCAGATCGGCGCGTTCAACATCCTGCCCGATTCGGTTACGCTGATCGGCACGGTGCGCAGCTTCCGGCCCGGGACGCGCGACCTGGCCGAAGTGCGCATCAAGCAGATCGTCACCGGCATCGCCGGCTCGCTCGGTGGCAGCGCCGAGGTGAAGTATCAGCGCGGCTACCCGGCGACCGTAAACGCCGCGCATGAGGCCGAGTTCGCGGCGCAGGTCGGCGACAAGGTTTTCGGACGCGAGAACGTGGTGCGCGACGCCGACCCGACCATGGGCGGCGAGGACTTCTCCTACATGCTGCAACAGCGGCCCGGGGCCTACGTCTGGCTCGGGCAGGGCGGCGGGCAGACCGGCTGCTTCCTGCACAATCCTGGCTACGACTTCAACGACGACATCATCCCGCTCGGCGCGGGCTACCTCGCGGCGCTGGTGGAAGACTCGCTGCCACTCCCGAAGTAGGCCCCGCTAGCGCCGCAACAGGCCGCGCAGCTTGTCCTGCAGCTTTTCTTTGACGCGTGACTTCGCCGTCTCCGCCGCGACCGCTCTGTAGTCGATCTCGTACTTGAGCGCGGCGAACGGTCCGACGATTCTGACCGGGACCGAGAGGCCGCGCAGCTGATCGAGTTCCCTGCCGCCCTGCCCTTCCGCGCTGCCGACCACCGCCGCCTTGGCGCGGTAGTCGATGCGTTCGCCGGCGATGTCGATGTCGCCCGCTCCCGTG
>DAHVFK010000677.1 GCA_027317055.1 Betaproteobacteria bacterium
CCTACGGGCAGGCCATCCGCGGTCCAGTGCAGCGGCAGCGACATCGCCGGCTGGCCGCTGAAGCTGTACGGCGGCGGGAAGGTGCCCGCATCGACGGCGCCGCCAGTTGAGCCGAGCGGCCACGCCGGTTGCCGCAGCGTCGGCGTGACGAGCAGGTCGTGCCCTTCGGCCCACCACTCGTGCATCACGCGCGCGACGCGGTCGAAGGCGGCGCCGGCATCGACGTACCGCAGCGCGGACACCTTCGCCGCCTCTTCGGCGGTGATCAGCGGCTGGTCGACGTCCGCATGCGTCAGCTCGCGCCCGGCGACCTTCGCGAGCCAGCGGAACTGCGTGTAGCGCGCGACGGCACTGACGACGGCAAACTGCGGCGCCAGATCGAACATGCCATCGAGCGCGGGCGGGTGCGACTCCTCGACCTCGTGCCCGAGCTCCGCCAGCAGCGCGCCGGTGCGCTCGACCGCGGCGACGCACGCGGGGTCGACCGGCATGCCGCTGGACACGTCGCGCGTGAGCAGCCCGACGCGCAGGGGCCGCTCGGGTGGGCGCAGCTCGTCGATGTACGGCCCCGCGTTCGCCGGCGCGACCCACGGGTCGCCGCGCCCGGGGCCGCCGACGGCATCGAGCACGCCCGCGAGGTCGCGGACGCTTCGCGCCAGCACGAACTCCGTCCAGACGCCGGCCGGATCCGGCTGTTCGGCGGGCGTCTCGTGTGGCATGCGCCCGCGTGACGGCTTCAGCGTCGCGACGCCGCAGCACGCCGCCGGGTAGCGGAGCGACCCGGTGGCATCGCCGCCGTGGGCGAGCGCCGTCATGCCGGCGGCGACCGCGGCCGCCGAGCCGCCGCTCGACCCGCCGGCGCTGCGGTCGAGCTGCCACGGGTTGCGCGTCGGCCCGAAGGCTGAGGGCTCGGTCGTGATGCCCGCCGACAGCTCGGGCACGTTGGTCTTGCCGGCGAAGATGAAACCGGCGCGGCGGAAGCGCTGCGCCAGCTCCGTCGTGCGCGTCGAGCGATAGCCAAGGTCCCGCAGCACTCGCGTGCCAAGGTAATAGGGCGTGCCCTCGACCTCCAGGCACGCGTCCTTCAGGAGCAGCGGCACACCGGCAAACGGCGCGTCAGCGGCGCGCGCGTCATCGACCTGCCGGCGCGCGTCTTCGAACATCGGCGTGATCACGGCGTTGATGCGCGGGTTGAGCCGCTCGATGCGACCGATTGCCTGCTCGACGAGCTCGCCCGCCGTCACGTCGCGCGCGCGGACGAGTGCTGCCTGCGCCGTGGCATCGAGCTGCCAGATCTGGTCGAGGTCCATCGTGTGTCAGCCTACCGCAGCGGTTGCGGTGTCCGGCCTCTCCAACCTCGGACTTCCAATCTCCAGCATCCCATCTGTGCCCATCTGCGACATCTGTGGTTCGGTCGCGCTCTAACCGCCTCCAGCGATCACGGCTTCGTACTCCACCGACGAGTCGCGCACGACCTGCGCGATGCCGCCGCCTGCGAAGCGCAGCACCCAGGCGCTGAGCACGAGAAAGGCCAGCGCGGATGCCACCATCACAGCCGGCAGGCCGAAGGCAACCGCCGCGCCGGAGGCAACGAGGCCCGCAAGCGGCAT
>DAHVFK010000678.1 GCA_027317055.1 Betaproteobacteria bacterium
CTCGCCGCGCGGCAGGGGACTGGAAGCCGCGGCGAGGGATGCGCGCCGCGCGGCGCTGGCACGGGTGCGGGCCGATGCCCTGGCGCTGGCGCACCATCTCGACGATCAGGCCGAAACGGTGCTGCTGAGTCTCCTGCGGGGTGCCGGCGTCAGGGGCGCGAGCGGAATGCCGGCGCTCGGCAGACTCGGCGCCAAGCTGCTGCTGCGGCCGCTGCTCGAGGTGCCGCGTGCCGAGCTGACGCGCTACGCGCATGCCAACGGCCTGCAGTGGGTCGACGACGAATCGAACCGCGACACGGCGCATGCACGCAACTTTCTGCGCCTGCGGGTCGCGCCGCTGCTCGAGGAGCGCTATCCGCGATGGCGCCAGGCGCTCGGACGCGCCGCGCACCATTTCTCCGACGCCGACGCCTTGCTGCGCGATTACGCGGGCACACGCCCGCTGGATCGGCTACGGATCGCGGAGCTGCGCAGCCGGTCCGCCCCGGCGGCCCGGGTACTGCTGCGCGAGTATCTCGGCGCGTACGGCCTGCGTCCCCCGGCGACACGACGGCTGGCTGAAATGCTGCGACAGCTGACGAGCGCGGCGCCCGGCGCGCGGGTGGAATTGGCGCACGACGGCGCCGTTTTGCGCGTCTACCGCGGCGAGCTGCGCCTGGAGCGCTTCGGTGGCGCGCCTGTCGAGTTCGCTCCGGTGCGCTGGACCGGGCAGCGCCGCATCGCGCTGCCTGCGCTGGGAGGCGAAATCCGCTTCGAGCGCATGCGTGGGGCCGGCGTGGCGCTCGCGAGGCTCCGCGGTCGACCGGTCCAGCTGCGGTTGCGCGGGGGGGGCGAGCGGATTCAGCCCGATTCGCGGCGGCCCCGCCGTACGCTCAAGAATCTGTTTCAGGAGGCCGGGCTGCCGCCGTGGCAGCGCGACCGGCTGCCGCTGCTGTTCTGCGGCGAGGACCTGGTCTGGGCGCCCGGAATCGGCGTCGATGAGCGTTATCGCGCCCCTGCCGGAGATGCGGGACTGGTGCTGCACTGGCATTCCAGTGGCGACGCAACTCATTGAATTTACGCGGTTCGGAACCGTGACGTGATAGAATTTCAGTTTTGCTTTTTCTAGCTTGCAGGGAGAACGAGGAATGGCGGTCGAGAGGACGCTGTCCATCATCAAGCCGGACGCGGTGAGGAAGAACGTAGTCGGCCAGATCTGCGCACGATTCGAGGCGGCGGGACTCAAGATCGTGGCGGCGCGCATGATGCACTTGTCGCGCGCGCAGGCCGAGGGCTTCTACGCGGTGCACCGCGAGCGCCCCTTCTTCCGCGACCTGGTCGATTTCATGATTTCGGGTCCGGTGCTGGTGCAGGTCCTGGAAGGCGAGGGTGCGATCGCCAAGAACCGCGAGCTGATGGGCGCGACCGATCCGAAGAAGGCGGCGAAAGGGACGATCCGCGCGGATTTCGCGGATTCGATCGATGCCAACGCGGTGCACGGCTCGGATGGGTCGGATACGGCGCGCACCGAGATCGGATATTTTTTTCCGGTGTGCGAGACTTTTTCCCGCTGAAGCGGGTCACAGAGCGGTGATGAGCGACAACCTGCTGGATTTCGACGCG
>DAHVFK010000679.1 GCA_027317055.1 Betaproteobacteria bacterium
GGGCATACCTGTCGGGGCTTATGAGACCCGTGCAAGGCGCGGTGCAGCGTCTGATTTGGTGCAGCAGGCATGGGCGCGATCGGTTTTCGAACACGCTGTCCTCGCAGGTACGAAGCCGGAACACGCGCTGCAGAAGCTGAATCGCCTCGCGTACGGCGTGCGCATGAGGAAAGGGGCCGAAATATCGATTGCGACGGTCCTTTGCACCTCGGTGAAAGCCGATACGCGGAACGGCGTGGCCGGTGATCATCAAGTATGGGTACGACTTGTCGTCGCGGAACAGGATGTTGTAGCGCGGCGCCAGACTCTTGATGAAGTTATTCTCCAGCAGGAGCGCTTCGGCTTCGGAGCGGGTTGCCGTCACTTCGATCGAGGCGACCTGCGTCAGCATCATGCCAATTCGCGGGCTGATCGCCGCGCTGCGGTTGAAATAGGATCCCACGCGCTTCTTGAGATCGCGCGCCTTGCCTACGTACAGCGGTTCGCCGTCCGGGCCGAGCATGCGATACACCCCCGGCAGTCCGGGAAGGGCGGCGACGAAGGTCTTCGGGTCGAACGCTTGGCTCATGGTCTTGCCCCAAATTCTAGCGCCATGCCTCTGATTTCGTGTAAAACTCCAGCCTTTTGGAATTCGGCAACATCCAATGGCGAAAGTATCGGCGGTCGAGATCCGGGTCGGCAATCTGCTCGAATGGGACAAACGCGTATGGCGCGTCCTCAAGTGCTACCACGTGCACGTCGGCGGCCGCGGCGGAGCCTTTATGCAGGTTGAAATGAAGGACATCGAATCCGGCACCAAGACGAACCAGCGATTCCGTACGGAAGACAAGGTCGAACGCGCGTTCGTCGAGCCGCGCGACATGGAGTACCTCTACCAGGACGGCGACAGCTACGTGTTCATGGACAAGCAGAACTACGAGCAGCTCTCGCTATCGGCGGAATTTCTGGAGGGACAGTCCGGGTTCCTGCTACCGAATACCGAAGTGCAGATCAACTTCTACAGCGGTCGTGCCATCGGTGTGGAATTGCCCCCCTCCGTCGTCCTGACGATCACCGATACCGAGCCGGCCATCAAGAATGCCACGGCGACCACCACCTTCAAGCCGGCGCGAATGGAAACTGGGATCACAGTCCAGGTGCCGCCGTTCGTCAACCAGGGCGAGCGGATAAAGGTCAACACCAACGACGGCACCTACATGGAGCGCGCCTGACCGTCCTCAGGCAAGGTTGCTCAGCGTCTGCACGGCCTTAAGATAGGCCACGTTAGTGCGCTGATCTTTGCCTTGTCGCGCGCGCAGGCGCGCCACCCGCGACGGCAGAACCGGTTCGGCGTCGCCCAGCGCGTCGAGCAGCAAATCCTGGCCCGGCGGATCGTTGCACAACAGCACCATGTCGCAGCCGGCCACCAGCGCCGCGCGCGCGCGCTCAGGAATCGATCCGGCGGTCCCTGCGCCCGCCATCGAAAGATCGTCGCTGAAGATCATGCCCGTGAAGCCCAAGCGTTCGCGCAGAATGTCTTGCAGCCAGAAACGGGAGTAGCCAGCAGGACGGGAATCGGCTTGCGTGTAAATCACATGCGCCGGCATCACCGCCGCGAGGC
>DAHVFK010000067.1 GCA_027317055.1 Betaproteobacteria bacterium
CCTGCGGCACGAGCGGGTAAACCACGTTCAGCGCGAGGATCGGAATGCGGCTCGCGCCGAAGTCGTCGGCGAGGCCCGCCAGGCGCAGCGCACGCAGCAGATTGTTGTACAGACCGCCCTGCACCACGATGCCAACGTCGCTTTCGGTGCCTTCGAAGACCTCGTTCAGCCGCTGTTCGCGCACGAAGCGGCGTGCGGCCGGCAACCGCACCTCGGCCTTGAGCTTCTCGTGCTTGAAGGTGGCAGGCGGGTGAGCCAGCCGGTCGTAGTTGAATTCCGCCGCCTGCTCGAGCGGCCGGCGCATCGATATGGCGGGGGCGCGGTTGTCGCTCGCGGCAAACGAGCCGTGCACGTGGCAGGCGCGGATGCGCAGCTCCAGCATCACGGGCGTGCTCGAAGCCTCCGACAGCTCGAAGCCCTTTTGCACCATGTTTACGATCGACGGCAGATTGGGGCGCGGGTCGAGCAGGCAGAGCGATGACTTGAGCGCGATGGCGTGGGTGCGTTCCTGCGCGACGCTCGCGCCCTCGCCGTAGTCTTCGCCGATTACGATCAGCGCACCGCCGACCACGCCCGCGCTCGACAGGTAGCTGAGCGCGTCGGAGGCGACGTTGGTGCCGACGATCGATTTCCAGGTGACTGCGCCGCGCGCCGGATAGTTGATCGAGGCGCCGAGCATCGCCGCGGCCGAGGCCTCGTTGGTGCAGGCCTCGACGTGAACCCCGAGCGTATCGAGATACTCGCGCGCCTGCACCATGACGTCGAGCAGGTGCGATACCGGCGCACCCTGGTAGCCGCCGACGTAGGAAACGCCCGACTGAAGCAGCGCCTTGGTGACCGCGAGAATGCCCTCGCCGTGGAAGGTTTCGCCCGCGCCCAGCTTGAGCAGCCCGATTTCTTCGCTGAACTGGCGCTCCACGATCAGGCAGCCTTGCGAAAGAATTTCAGCGGCTTGGCCTTTGGAGGCAGCGGCTCGATGCCGTGCGCGGCGAGCGAGCCCTCGAGACCGCGCCCCTCGGGGTCGGTCAGCGCCGCCTCGCGCGCGCTGCGCACCGCCGCGGCGCGCGCAACGCCATCGGCCAGCGCGCCGCCCTCGACCAGGGTATCCATGATGCGCAGGAAGTTGTCCTTGCCGCGCTGGTGCGTGTCGCCGTAGCCCTTTATCAACCGACCGCAAAGCGCGATCTCGAGCGCAAGCGCCGGGTCGTGAGCGGCGTTGCGGATCGCGTTCAGCCAGCGCTCGATCAGGGCCTGCTCGTCGGCGTAGCGCGCGCTATGGCGGCGCCAGGGGCGCAGCCATGCCAGCGCGCGCAACATGAGGAAGCCGCTCATGCTGGTGGTCTTGACCTGCATGCCGACGTTCAGCCGCTGCGCGAGGCCGCGCCGCCTGGCCCACTTCAGCAGCGCGCGCGACAGTCCGCGCGGCAGCAGCGCCGCGACCTCTTCCAGCCCCGGCTTGAGGAACTCGACGATGTGCAGCGGCTCGCCGGGCGCGGCCTGCACCTCCGCGCGCACCCTCTCGAAGCGGCTGGCGCGGGTCTTCAGGTCGGCCACGCGGATCACGTCCTCGTAGCACATCCAAAGCGCGAGGAAGCGCCCGGCCTCATTGGTGAGCCGGTATCCATCGGCGGCCCGCTCGCGCTCGAATTCTGCGATCGGTTCCAGCCGGTCCAGGTAAAGGGCAGCGTAAGCCGTATCCTGAAAGCTGCTGCAGCGCGCAGCGCCTAGCTCGAGGATGACGTGAGTTTCGGCGGGGAAAGTTCTGCGCACGCGCTCGAGCGGCCGAGCACGCAGGCGCGTCGCCTCGGCCGGCGCGAGCGCGGCGGGCTCGCCCGCGGCGTGAGCGTAGCCGGCGGCGAAGCCGCGCAGGCTCGCATCGGCGCCCCTGCCGAAAGCCCGGATCGCGGCCTCGCAGGCGGCGCGCGGCAGCGGCAGCGTTCCCGAGCCCGCAAGCGCGCCGAACATGACCGCGCTGATCACCGTGCCGGCCTCGCGCGCGAGGCGCTGCATGTCGAACAGCTGCGCCCGGCGGGCGAGCGCCTGTGCCGCCTTTACGATGCGCTCGCTGTCGAGGCGCCCGTCGCCCATCGCCATCTTCTCGAGCGTGGTGTAGATGCGGTGCGTCGAGGCGATCAGGGTGGTGCGGTCCGGGGTGACGAAGCCGTTCTGCAGCGCGCGGGCGGCCTCGAGCAGCTCGGAGGCGAGTACCACATCGACGTAGCCGGGGGCCGGCGCAAGCGTCATGACCGGGTGCCGCTCGCCGAGATCGGCGGCGCGGGCGGGGTAGATCTCGAGGTAGTAGGTGGTCGCGCCGGTGCGCTGCGCGACGCCCGGGATCGAGGTGCTCTGCACCGGGTAGCCCTCCGTTGCCGCGGCGGAGAGGATCCAGTCGGCGAGCACGCCGCCGCCTTCGCCGCCGAGGGCGGCGATCAGCACCGTGAGGGGACGTTCGGGCAGGTTCATGGACAGCTCCGTGCCGGCAAGGCTACGGGCCGGAAAGCATATTTGTCAAATTGATGGAGCGCATGATATTAATCACAATCATGAATGTAGCAGACCTCGATCTGAACTTGCTGCGCGTGCTCGATGCCGTGCTGCGCGAGCGCAGCGTTACCGCCGCTGCGGCGCGCCTCGGCCTGACCCAGCCTGCGGTATCGAACGCGCTCGCGCGGCTGCGCGCGGCATTCGGCGACGCGCTGTTCGTTCGCACGCCCTCGGGCATGGCGCCTACGCCTTTCGCGCGCGACCTGGACGACCCGGTGCGCCAGGCGCTGGCGCTGATCGAGTCGGCGCTCGCGCACGGCGGCGGCTTCGACCCCGCGACCTCGAAGCGCGCGTTCCGCTTCTACATGTCGGACCTGGGCGAGATATCCTTCCTGCCCGCGCTGGTCGAGCGCGTGCGCGAGCGCGCCCCCGGGGTCTACCTGGAGGCGCTCGGGCTGCCGCTGGAGGCGATCGACGAAGGCCTTGCGAGCGGCGCGCTCGATATCGCGGTCGGCTTCCTGCCCGGACTCGCCGCGCCGGTGCGGCGCCGGCGGTTGTTCCGCGATCCCTACGTCTGCCTGATGCGAAGCGACCACCCGCGCATCGGCGCGCGCCTGACGCGCAAGCTGTTCCTGGAGGCCTCGCACGCGCTGGTGTCCTCGACCGGGAGCGGGCACCGCGTGATCGAAGAGGCGCTTGAGCGCGCCGGCGTGACGCGCCGCATTGCCTTGCGCGTGCCGCACTTCACCGTGGTGCCGATGGTGCTCGCGCGCACCGACCTGCTGCTCACGCTGCCGGGCCAGGTGGCGCGCGTGTACGAGGCCGACGGGCGCTTCAAGTCGTTGCCGGTGCCGCTGCCGATTCCGCCGGCCGAGGTGGCGGTGCATTGGCACGAGCGCTTCGAGCGCGACCCCGGCATTCGCTGGCTGCGCGAGGTGATGATCGGACTATTTGCGCGGTAGCGGCCGGCTGCGGCGCACGAAGGGGCTGAGAGCGAGCGGCGCGAAGTACATCGGGATCTGCGCGATGCCGACGTAGAGCGAGAACGCCGTGCCGGCGCTGCCTGCGGTGATCGCCAGCATCAGGCCCATGTTGCGGTTGCCACTCAGCAGCGCCGCGCCGTAGGCGGCGGCGATCCCGGCGCGCCGGAACAGTGCGAAGCCAGCCAGGTGCAGCAGCGCGGTGGCGGCGCACGCCGCCAGCAGCAGGCTGCCGATGTAGAGCGGATCGCGCAGCAGGCGCGCCGTGACCCCGTCCATCACCGCGATCGCGAACACCACCAGCAGCAGCACGTTGGCGCCGGCGAGCAGGTCGTCGTTGCGCGCCAGCCTTGCCGCGCCCACGGCGCGCCGCAGCCCCCAGGCGAGCACGAAGGGCGCCGCCACCAGCAGCGACACGCGCACGAAGAAAGCCGCCAAGTCGACGTTCAGCCCGGCCTCGGGTAGCAGCCAGCCGACCAGCGGCGTCAGGGTGAGCGGCAGCAGCAGCGTCGCCGCGACCGTGCCCAGCACCGCCAGCACGCCGTCCAGCCCGAGGATCATGGCAAACACCGCCGCCGAGCCGATCGGCGGCGCCGCCGCCTTCAGCACCAGCACCAGCCGCAGGTCGGGCGGTAGCCCCGCAAGCGCTGTGCCGAGCCACACCACGAGCGGTGAGGCGATCAGCTGCCACAGCGCGATCGTCGCCGGCAGCGCCGGGCGCCGCAGCCCGTCGGCGAGCCGGTTCCAGTCCAGGCGCAGCAGCGCCGCAGTGAGCGTGCCGATCACGGCGGGCGTCAGCAGGGGACGCAGTAGCGCCGCGAGGTCTGGCAGCGCAACGCCGACGAACACACCCGCGGGGAGCGCCCAGCGCGCCTGGCGGCCGAGGAATCCGAGCAGATTGCGCAACGTGGTTCCGGGTCAGGCCTTATTGCGGCGGTCTTTGATGCGCTTCGCCTTGAACTCGGTCTTGGGCAAGGTATCGGGCGGCAGAACTTCGACGCCGACCCGCAATTCGATGCGCGAGCTGACCGCGTTCTGCAGGGCGGCGACCACGGCCCGGGGCTGTTGGTAGTCCGTGTGCTCGACCAGAACGGTCATAAAGTCGATCCCCTCCTGGTTGGTATCGAGCACCACCTCGTACTCGTCGCCGACTCCCGCCACGGAGCGCACCGCCTCCTCCAGCACCGAGGGATAGAACTTGATCGCACGCAGATTAATGAGATCGTCCGCGCGGCCCTGGAACCCGCCGATCGCGCGCACGTGGGTGCGCCCGCAGGCGCAGCGCGCGCTGTCGAACACGGTGTAGTCGCCGACCACGAAGCGCAGCTGCGACGAGCTCTCGGAATTCATGTTGGTGCACAGCGTGATGCCGCGCTCACCCTCGGGGACGCGCTTGCCGGTGTCGGGATCGATCAGCTCCCAGACCTGGAAGTCCTCCATCAGGTGCGTCTGGATGCGCCCGTCCGGGCGGACCGCCTCGGGGCAGGAGTAGCCGCCGGAATGCGGCGCGGCCTCGGTGCAACCGTAGAACTCGACCAGCTTCGCGCCCCACAGGTCCTCGAGCCGCTCGCGCGTGGCCTTGATGCCCGCGGCCGGCTCGCCACCGGTAAACAGCGTCTTGATCGACGTCCCGCGCGGGTCGTGCCCCATCTGCTGCATGGTGCGGCCCAGGCGCAGCAGTTGCGAGGGCAGGGTGGCGAGTATGGTCGGTTTGTAGCGCAGGATGATGTTGCAGCGAAGCTCAGCGGTCAGCCCGCCGCCGGGGATGCACGGCACGCCCATGTGCGCGAGCGCGTGCAGCACGCCCCAGGCCCATACGTGGGGGCCGAAGCCGACCACCAGGAACACTTTCTCGCCGCGACGCGCCCCGAGCGACCACAAGGCGCGCGCGTTGGCCCACTGCCATTGCCTGAGGTCGAACTGCGAGTAGCGGAAAATGCGCGGCAGGCCGGTGGTGCCCGAAGTCGGGAACAGGGTCCAGCCGCGCTGGTCCCAGATCTCGTCGTCGTGCGTGGTGTAGGTGCCCCAGGGTGGATTCGCCAAGAGATCCTCGGCCATCTCCTTTTTGTCGACCGGCGGCCACTTCACCAGATCGTCGACCGTGCGGATGTCGGTGGGGGCCAGTCCGAGCTTGTCGAAACGGCAGCGATAGAACGCCGAGTTCTCGTACAGGAAAGGCGTCAGCACCGAGAGCTTCTCGTCCTGCAGCGCGCGCAATTCGTCGCGCGAGGCGCAGTCGAGCGACGGCGACCAGTACTCCGCCGATCCCGGTTGCTCGAAGTCGCGCCGGTGCCTTTCCAGCGTCTCGAGCCAATTCGCGCGGGTGGCATGCTTGCGATCAATGGTGGTCATGGCGCTCCTCGGTCGAAGCCCCATAGAATACCGTGACCATGAACCCATCGATCGAGGCAAACGGCCGGCCACCTTTTCGCGCCGACCACATCGGCAGCCTGCTGCGCCCGCAGAAGCTGCGCCAGGCGTTTCGCGAGCACGCTGAAGGGAAGCTGGCGGACGCCGAATTCCGCGCGATCCAGGACCAGGCGATCCTGGAAGTGGTGCGGCTGCAGCAGGACTGCGGCCTGCAGCTGGCGACCGACGGCGAATTTCGCCGCACCTCGTACTGGGCGCGCTTCGTCGAGCTGACCGACGGCCTGGAAGTCAGGCAAGCGCGCTTCAAGTTCCACGACGATCATGGTCACGAGACGGACTTCACCGCGCCGCACGTGGTCGGGCGGGTCCGCCGCGGCAAGCCGATCACGCTGGACGAGTATCGCTTCGTTGCGGGAATCACTCGCGCCACGCCGAAGATCACCATGCCTGCGCCCTCGACCATGCACTTCTGGCGCGGAGCCCGCTACGCCGAAGCGGGCGTATACGCCGGACCCGAAGAGTTCTTTGCCGACCTGGGGCGCGTCTATCAGCGAGAAATCGCCGACCTGGCGGCGGCGGGTGCGCGCTACGTGCAGCTGGACGAGGTTGCACTCGCGATGCTCTGCGACCCCGCGGCGCGCGCGAAGGTAGAGGCTGAAGGCGAGTCCCCGGAGAGGCTGGTCGATCTGTACGTGGGGGCGATCAACGAGGCGGTCCGCGACCGGCCGGCCGGGATGGTGATCGGGGTGCACATGTGTCGCGGCAACTACAAGGGCAAATACCTCGCCGAGGGTGGCTACGATTCGGTCGCGGAGAAGCTGTTCGGCGGCGCGCAGGTAAACCACTTCCTGCTCGAGTTCGACACGCCGCGCGCCGGGGATTTCGCGCCGCTGCGCTTCATGCCCGAGGACAAGGGCGTAGTGCTCGGAATGGTCAGCTCGAAAACGCCGCAGCTGGAGGGCCTCGATCTGCTCAAGCGCAGGGCCGAAGAAGCGGCCAAGTACGTCGATGCGGCCCGGCTCGCGCTCAGTCCTCAATGCGGCTTCGCCAGCACCATGGGCGGCAACCCGGTGACCGAGGCCGACGAGCGCGCGAAACTAGAGCTGTGCGTCGACGCGGCGCGCGCGATCTGGGGCTAGCCGAAGCTAGAATGGCAGCATGGACAAAGAAAAGCCGAAGGGCCTCGGGCGCGGCCTCACGAACTACGGTGACGCGGGTTTCTCGCTTTACCTGCGGCGCTCGTTCGCCAAGAGCATGGGCTATTCGGGCGAGATGCTGGCGCGGCCGACGATCGGCATCGCCGACTCGAGGAGCGGCTACAACAACTGCCACCGCCACTTTCCCGAGCTGATCGAGGCGGTCAAGCGCGGCGTGTTCGCCGCCGGCGGACTGCCGCTCGAATTCCCCACCGTGTCGCTGGGTGAGGTGTTCCTGTCGCCCACCTCGATGATGTTCCGCAACCTGATGGCGATGGATACCGAGGAGATGGTGCGCGCGCAGCCGATGGACGCGGTGGTGCTGGTGGGCGGCTGCGACAAGACCGTGCCCGCGCAGCTGATGGGCGCCGCCTCGGCCGACCGCCCGGCGGTGCAGCTGCTGGCCGGGCCGATGATGCCGACCACGTTCCGCGGCGAGCGGCTCGGTGCATGCACCGACTGCCGCCGCTTCTGGGCCATGCATCGCGCCGGCAAGGTTGACGCGCGCGGGATCGAGGAGGTCGAGGGCAACCTCGCCACCACCGCTGGCACCTGCGCGGTGATGGGCACGGCCTCGACCATGGCTGCGCTGGCCGAGGCGCTGGGCATGGCGCTGCCGGGAACCGCCGCGATCCCCGCGGTGCACGCCGACCGGCTGCGCGCGGCGGAGGCGAGCGGCCGGCGCGCGGTCGAGCTGACGCATACCCCTATCCGGCCGTCGCAGGTGATCACCGAGAAGTCGATCGGAAACGCGCTGCGCGTCCTGCTCGCGATCGGCGGCTCGACCAACGCGATCGTGCATCTGACTGCGATCGCCGGCCGGGTCGGGGTGAAGATCGACCTGAAACGCCTGAACGACCTGTCCGACAGCACCCCGGTGCTGATTGATCTCAAGCCGACCGGGCAGCACTACATGTCGGACCTCCATTTCGCCGGCGGGCTGGGTGCGGTGCTGCGGGAGCTCAAGCCTCTGCTCAATCTCGATGCCATGACGGTGGCGGGCGAGACGCTTGGCGAGCGGCTCGAGCGCGAAGAACATGCAGGCGCGCCGTGGGTCGATCGCGCCGTGGTCAGGCCCTTCGCCGAGCCGCTGGCGAAGGAGGGCGGTCTGGTGGCCCTGTTCGGCTCGCTGGCGCCGAACGGCGCCATCCTGAAGCGCTCGGCGGCCGACCCGACGCTGTTCGAGAAGGAGGGCCGCGCGGTGGTGTTCACCTCGCTCGACGACCTCGCGGCGCGCATCGATGCGCCCGATCTCGACGTTACCGCGGACGACTTCCTGGTGTTGCAGAACGCCGGACCGAAGAGCGGCTACGCGATGCCCGAGGCCGGCTACCTGCCGATTCCGGCCAAGCTCGCGCGCGCCGGCGTCAAGGATATGGTGCGCATATCGGACGCGCGCATGAGCGGCACCGCCTACGGCACGATCGTGCTGCACGTCTCGCCGGAGGCCTCGGTCGGCGGGCCGCTCGCGCTGGTGCGCGACGGCGACCGCGTCCGCCTCTCGGTGAAGAACCGCTGTATCGACCTGCTGGTCGCCGAAGACGAGCTCGCGCATCGGCGCGCGGCGTGGCGCGCGCCCGCGGCGCCGCCGGCCCGCGGCTACGCCAAGCTGTACATGGATCACGTGCTGCAGGCCGAGCACGGCTGCGACTTCGATTTCCTGCGCAAGGCCTAGATCCGGCGCGGACTCATGGACCGCTTCGCGCACTACGACTGGCCCTTCCTGGAGGAGCGCCACGCCGCGCTCGCGCGCGAAGCCGAAAGCTGGGCAGCGCAGCATCTCGCGCATGCGCACGACCCGGACGCGGACGCTGTGTGCCGGCGGCTGGTGAAGGATCTCGGCGCGGCGGGACTGTTGCACTACTGCGCGCCAGGAACCGACCACTTCGACGTGCGCTCCATCGCGCTGCTGCGCGAGGTGCTCGCCTACCACGCGGGACTGGCGGATTTCGCCTTCGTCATGCAGGGCCTCGGTAGCGGGCCGATCGCCCTGGCCGGCAGCGGGGCGCAGCGCGAGCGCTACCTGACGCGGGTGGCGGCCGGGCAGGCGATCGCGGCCTTCGCCCTGTCCGAGCCCGATGCCGGCTCGGACGTCGGCGCGCTGTCCACCAGTGCGCGCCGCGAGGGCGCGGGGTGGGTGCTGGACGGCACCAAGACCTGGATCTCGAACGGCGGGATCGCGGACTTCTACCTCGTCTTCGCCAGGACCGACGCGGCGGCCGGCACGCGCGGCATTTCGGCCTTCGTGGTCGACGCCGACGCACCGGGCCTCGACGCGAGCGAGCGCATCGAGATCGTCGCACCGCACCCGATGGCCACCGTGCGCATGAAGGCTTGCCGCGTCCCCGCCGATGCCCTCGTCGGAGCCGCAGGCGAGGGGTTCAAGCTGGCGATGCGCAATCTCGACGTGTTCCGCACCACGGTGGCCGCCGCGGCGCTCGGATTCGCTCGCCGCGCGCTGGACGAGGCGCTCGCGCGCTCCCGCGAGCGCAGGATGTTCGGCCAGACGCTGGCGCAGTTCCAGCTCACGCAGGCCAAGCTCGCCGACATGGCGACCGGAATCGAAGCCGCGGCGCTGCTCACCTACCGTGCGGCCTGGGTGCGCGACGTGCACGCCAGGCGCATCACGAGCGAGGCGGCGATGGCCAAAATGTTCGCCACCGAAACCGCGCAGCGGGTGGTCGACGAGGCGGTGCAGATATGCGGCGGCCTCGGGGTGACGCGCGGCCATCCGGTCGAGCTCTTGTATCGCGAGGTGCGCGCGCTGCGCATCTACGAGGGCGCCACCGAAGTGCAGAAGCTGATCATCGCCCGGGAGCTGCTCAAATGAACTACACCGCACACAAGGACGGCTTTGCGCGCGACAACCTCCCGCCGCGGGACCAATGGCCGGAATTCCTGTTCGAGCTGCCGGAGCTGAAGTACCCGGCGCGCATGAACTGCGCGGCCGAATTGCTCGACGGCGCGCTGGCGCGCGGTCACGGCGGGCGGATTGCGATCCGTACGCCCGACGGCAAGTGCAGCTACGCTCAGTTGCTGGCGCAGGCGAACCGCCTGGCCAACGTGCTGGTGAGGGAAATGGGCCTGGTGCCCGGCAACCGGGTGCTGCTGCGCGGGCCGAACAACCCGATGATGGCGGCGTGCTGGTTCGCGGTGATCAAGGCGGGCGGGATTGCCGTGGCCACGATGCCGCTGCTGCGCGCCAAGGAGCTCATCGACATCGTCAACAAGGCCCGGATCACCCACGCGCTGTGCGACCGGCGCCTGGCGCAGGAGCTCGAAACGGCGCTGCCGGGCTGCCCTACGCTGGAGCGGATCAGGTACTGGTACGACGACGCACCCGGTTCGCTCGACGCGCTCGCCGCGCGCCAACCGGCGACGTTCCGCAACGTCGACACGGCGGCCGACGATGTCGCGCTGATCGCCTTCACCTCAGGCACTACCGGCAAGCCGAAGGGAACGATGCACTTCCACCGCGACGTGATCGCGACCTGCGACTGCTTTCCGCGCTCCTGCCTCAAGGCGAGCAAGAACGACGTGTTCTGCGGCACGCCGCCGATCGCGTTCACCTTCGGTCTAGGCGGCATGCTTTGCTTTCCGCTGCGCTTCGGCGCCTCCACCGTGCTGGTGGAGAGGCTCGCGCCCGAGACCCTGCTCGAGACGATCCAGAACTTCCGCGCCACGGTGTGCTTCACCGCACCGACGATGTTCCGCGCGATGGCGGGCATCGCGAAGAACTACGACATCGCGAGCCTAAAGAAGTGCGTCTCGGCGGGCGAGGCGCTGCCCGATGCGACGCGCCAGCTTTTCAAGCAGGCGACCAGAATCGAGATCATCGACGGCATCGGCTCGACCGAAATGGCGCACATCTTCATCTCGCACACCCCGGAGCGGGTGCGGCGCGGCGCGACCGGTTATCCGATTCCCGGCTACCGCGCCACGGTGCTCGACGACGATGGACGGCCCTGCGCCCCCGGGACGGTGGGCCGTCTCGCGGTCAAGGGTCCGACCGGCTGCCGCTATCTGGCGGATGCGCGCCAGCGCGAGTATGTCCGCGGCGGCTGGAACCTCACCGGCGACGCCTACACGATGGACCATGACGGCTACTTCTACTATCAGGCGCGCACCGACGACATGATCGTCTCCGCGGGCTACAACATCGCCGGCCCCGAGGTCGAGGGTGCGCTGCTCGGGCACACGGCGGTGGCCGAATGCGGCGTGGTCGGCTGGCCCGACGAGGCGCGCGGAACCATCGTCAAGGCTTTCATCGTGCTCAAGCCGGGCCACCAGAAGACGGAGTCGATGGTCGCCGAGCTTCAGGAACACGTGAAGAATTCAATCGCGCCGTACAAGTACCCGCGCGCGATCGTATTCCTCGACGCGCTGCCGCGCACCGAGACCGGAAAACTGCAACGCTTCAAGCTGAGGCTTCGATCATGATGCAAGTCCTGCAGCCGCCGGGCTGGGCCCGGCCCAAGGGCTACTCCAACGGCATCGCAACGCGCGGCGGCAAGCTGGTGTTCATCGCCGGCCAGGTCGGCTGGAGCGCCGACGGTACCTGGCGCGAGGCGGGATTCGCCGGCCAGTTCCGCCAGGCGCTTGCCAACCTGCTGGCGGTGCTCGCCGAGGCGGGCGG
>DAHVFK010000680.1 GCA_027317055.1 Betaproteobacteria bacterium
GAGATCACCCCGCCCCAGAAGCGCGGCGCGACGATGCGCGCGATCGGATCGACCGCCATCATCTCCATGGCCGAGATCTGCTCGGTCGCCTTCATCAACCCGATTTCGGCGGTGATCGCCGATCCCGCGCGGCTGGCGAATAGCAGCCCCGCGACCACAGGCCCGAGTTCGCGCACCAGCGACAGCGCCACCAGCACCCCGAGCGCCTCCGACGATCCGTAACGCTCGAGCGTGTTGTAGCCCTGCAGCCCGAGCACCATGCCGACGAACAGGCCCGAAACCATGATGATGACGAGCGACAGCACGCCGGCGAAGTAGACCTCGCGGATCGTCAGGCTGAAGCGCCGCAGCGCGGTGCCCGAGTGCAGCAGCAAGTAGCCCAGAAAGCGGGCCGCGAAGCCGAGCTGCCACACGCCCGAGGTCACCTGGTTTCCCAGCCGCTCGAAGTAACCGCGCAGCGCATTGCCCGCCATCTCAGGCCTCCATCAGTTCGAGGTCGGCGTCATACGCCGGCGCGGGATAGTTGAAGGGCACCGGACCGTCGGGCTTGCCGTGCACGAACTGATCGACGAACGGCTCCCGCGAGGCGCGGATCTCCTGCGGCGTGCCCTTGGCCACGACCTGTCCGTCGGCGACGAAGTACAGGTAGTCGACGATGTCGAGGCACTCCTGCACGTCATGGCTGACGACGATGGAGGTCGTGCCGAGCGCGTCGTTCAGGGTCCTGACCAGGCGCGCGATGACGCCGAAGGAAATCGGGTCGAGCCCGGTGAACGGCTCGTCGTAGAGCATCAGTTGTGGATCGAGCGCCACGGCGCGCGCGAGCGCCACGCGCCGCGCCATGCCGCCGGAAAGCTCGGACGGCATCAGCCGCGCCGCGCCGCGCAGGCCGACGGCCTGCAGTTTCAGCATCACCAGGTCGTGAATCATGTCATCCGGCAGGTCGGTGTGCTCGCGCATCTGGAACGCCACGTTGTCGTAGACCGACATGTCGGTGAACAGCGCGCCGAACTGGAACAGCATTCCCATCCGGCGGCGCATGGCATACAGGCCGCCCTGGTCGAGCTCGCCGGTCAGCGCGCCAAGGACCCGCGCCTGCCCCCGCGTCGGCAGGTGAACGCCGCCGATGATGCGCAGCAGAGTCGTCTTGCCGCAGCCTGACTGGCCCATGATCGCCACCACCTTGCCGCGCGGGATCGTCACGCTGACGTCGCGCAGCACGGGGCGCTCGGGGTCGTAGCCGAACCAGACGTGCTCGACCTCGACGATGTTGGAGTCCGGCAAGAGGAAATGGCGCCGCAGGGAAAGAACGGATTTTACTCGAATACCTATATATTAGCGTCCATGCCCTTGTCCGATGCAGCTCAGGCGACGCCTGCGATACATGTGGTCGGCCTCGAAAAGCGCTACGGCAGGCGCGAGGTCCTGCGCGGCGTCGACCTTGCGGTCGGCGCCGGCGAGTCGGTCGGGCTGGCGGGGGTGAACGGCGCGGGCAAGACCACGCTGATCAAATGCCTGCTCGATCTGTGCGCTCACGACGCCGGGCGCATCGAGCTGTTCGGCGTGCCGAGCGTGCGT
>DAHVFK010000681.1 GCA_027317055.1 Betaproteobacteria bacterium
GCCCTACGTCGTGCGGCACGGATTCGGCTACAGCGTCTTCGAGCACAGCGCCGGCGGCATCCGCTCCGAGCTGTGGATCTACGTGGCGGTGGACGCCGCGGTCAAGTTCTCGGTGCTGAAGCTGCGCAACGAGTCGGGCCGGGCACGCAAGCTCTGCGCGACCGGCTACGTGGAGTGGGTGCTGGGGGACCTGCGCGCGAAATCGGCCATGCATGTGAGCACCGAAATCGATCCCCGCAGCGGCGCGCTTTACGCGCGCAACCCGTACAACGCCGAGTTCGGCGATCGGGTCGCCTTCTTCGACGTGAATGACGCGGCGCGCAGCGTGAGCGGCAACCGCACCGAATTTATCGGACGCAACGGCACGTTGAGCGATCCGGCCGCCATGGGCCGCGTGCAGCTCTCCGGCAAGACGGGGGCCGGGCTGGATCCCTGCGGCGCGATCCAGGTGAGCTTCGAGCTGGCCGACGGGGAAGCTCGCGAGCTGGATTTTCTTCTCGGTGCGGGGCGCGACCTCCAGGACGCCGGCAACCTGGTGCAGCGCTTTCGCGGATCGTCGGCTGCGCGCGGCGCGCTCGAGGCGGTATGGCAGTACTGGAAACACACGCTCGGCGCGGTGCAGGTGGAAACCCCCGACCTGTCCATCAACGTGCTGGCCAACGGCTGGCTGGTGTACCAGACCCTGGCGTGCCGTGTCTGGGCGCGCAGCGGCTACTACCAATCGGGCGGCGCCTTCGGCTTCCGCGATCAGCTGCAGGACGCGATGGCGCTGATCCACGCCGAGCCCGCGCGGCTGCGCGCGCACCTGCTGCTGTGCGCGAGCCGCCAGTTCCAGGAGGGAGACGTTCAGCACTGGTGGCATCCGCCCTCCGGCCGCGGCGTGCGCACGCATTGCTCGGACGACTACCTCTGGCTGCCGTTGGCGGTGTGCCGCTACGTGGCGAGTAGCGGCGACACGGGGGTGCTGGATGAATCCGTGCACTTCCTCGAAGGGCGCCCGGTCAACCCGGAGGACGATTCCTACTACGACCTGCCCGGGCGCTCTGCCGAGGCGGGCAGCCTGTACGAGCATTGCGTGCGCGCGGTCGCGCACGGCCTGCGCTTCGGCGCGCACGGCCTGCCGCTGATCGGCTCCGGCGACTGGAACGACGGCATGAACCTGGTGGGGATGGGCGGCAAGGGCGAGAGCGTATGGCTTGGCTTCTTCCTGTGCGAAGTGCTCAGGCAGTTCACCTGGCTGGCGCGTGCGCGCGGCGACATCGCGTTCGCCGAGCGCTGCGAGGAGGAGGGTACCCGGCTGCGCCGGAGCATCGAGCAGCACGGCTGGGACGGCAAGTGGTACCGCCGCGCCTACTTCGACGACGGCACGCCGCTCGGCTCGGCGAGCAGCGCGGAATGCCGGATCGATTCGCTCTCGCAAAGCTGGGCCGTGCTCTCCGGCGCGGGCGACGCGCGGCGCGCGCGCACGGCCATGCAGGCGCTCGACGAGCGGCTCGTGCGCCGCGAGGACGCGCTCATCCAGCTGCTCGATCCGCCCTTCGACAAATCGGAGCTGGACCCCGGCTACATCCGGGGCTA
>DAHVFK010000682.1 GCA_027317055.1 Betaproteobacteria bacterium
CGCACGGTTCGCTCGTCGCCGGATCGTTCGGCCTGCGGCTTATCGCCTTGACCGGATCGTGCGCTCGACTCGAGCCGCGCACGACGACGCAGCCATGCAGTTGATCGCGGATCGCCTTGATGGCGAAATGTGTGAGCGTCTGAACGCGTTTCTGTCCGATGGCGGCAAGGCCGCCGTCTTCACCCGGCTCGCGGCCGATCCGGGCCGAGTCGGCCTTGAGAGCTTGCTTGCCGAGATCGCCAAGCTCGACCTTCTTCGCCAGTTTGGGCTGCCCCGAGACGTCCTGCGCGGCTTGCACATGGACCAGATCGCGCGGTTTCGCCGGCGTGCCGCCGTCGAGACCGCATGGGAGCTGCGCCGGCACCCCGAGCGCATCCGCCTGTCGCTGCTGGCCCTTTACTTCGTGCCACGCGAGGGTGAAGTCGTGGACGGCCTGGTCGAGCTGCTGATCCAGGTCACACATCGCATCACGGTGAAGGCGGAGCGCCGTGTCATCGAAGAGCTTATGGCGGAAGCGCAGGTTCGGGGTAAGGCGGGAATCCTGTTTCGGGTGGCCGAGGCCGCTGTCGGTCAGCCCGATGGCGTGGTGCGCGAATGTCATCTTCCCGGTCGCCGGCGAACAGACATTCGAGGCGTTGGTGCGAGAGGCCAAGGCGCTTGGTACGCCCCAGAGCCGGCGCGTCCACACTGCTGTCCGCGCCTCCGATGGCTCCTACTACCGCCGGATGATACCGCGATTGCTCGCCGCTCTTGATTTCCGCTCGAACAACGGCGCGCATCGCCCGCTGCTCGATGCGCTGGCGGCGATCCGGCGGGCGGAGGGCGACGGGCGGCAATACTTCTCTGTAGACGAGATCGCGACCGACGGTGTGATCCGCCCGAAGTGGCGCGACATCGTAATTGAGGACGCACCGGGCGGCGGCAGGCGGATCAACCGCATCAACTACGAGATCTGCGTACTCCAGACCCTGCGCGAGCGGCTGCGCTGCAAGGAAGTCTGGGTGACGGGCGCCAACCGCTTCCGCAATCCCGACGACGACCTGCCAGCCGACTTCGCCACGCGCAGGGCCGCCTGCTACGAGCGTCTTGATCTGCCCACCGACGCGCGCGTGTTCACCGACAGGCTCAAGACGGAGATGATCGAGGCGCTGGCGCAGCTCGACAACGAGATGCCGCGTAATTCGACCGTCCGCCTGGATCCGCGCCGCCGGCATCCAATCGTGGTGAGTCCGCTGGAGGCGCAGCCGGAAGCGCCCAATCTGGAGGCGCTCAAAGGCGAGCTCAGCCGCCGCTGGCCGATGACGGGCCTGCTCGACATCCTCAAGGAGACCGACCTGCGCGTCGGCTTCACCGAGGCGTTCTCGACGGCGGCGACGCGCGAAGCGACCGATCGCGACGAGGTGCGCCGGCGGTTGCTGCTTTGCCTCTACGGGCTCGGCACCAATGCCGGGCTGAAGCGCCTCGCCGTCGGCCGGCACGGCTTCACCTACAAGGAGCTGCTGCACACGCGACGGCACTACGTTGACCCCGAGGCCTTGCGCGATGCCACCAGGCGCGTGGTCAACGCGACGC
>DAHVFK010000683.1 GCA_027317055.1 Betaproteobacteria bacterium
GCCAATTCGCGGCTCGCGCTGACCAGTTGCACCAGCTTCGCTTGCGGCTTCAAAAGAAGATCCTCCTCGTTCCAGCCGAGTCCCGCCGCCCTCGCAGCCCCAACGGCCTCCGCCGCCAACCGGGTAGCCTGGCCGAAATCGAGGTCCACCATCTCGATGGCGCCGTTGGCATCGATGATTTCGAAGCCGGGCGCGGAATTCCCCTCAGGGATAAGATCGCATCGCGAGCGCAGAAAATATCCATTGCGATCCTGCGCGGCGACAGCGGCAAGGCCTAAGGCGGCCAATGCAGTCTGCGCTGCCAAATCCGCAGCCAAACCGCTGGAACCGGCCACGAAGCGCAAGCGGCGCAAGGCCGCGAAAGAAAGGACGAAGCTATGCAGCGCGTAGTCGACGCTGACTCCGAGTAATGCAACGGTCGGCGGGATACTGGAATGACTGATCTTCGACGGCCTCACTTCCTTTGGCGCATCTTTACCCTTTTTCTCTTTCGGCGGATCGAGAGACCAATCCCCGTTGGGAAATTTGTAGACTGTTATGCCGCTTCGGATGCCGAGCGGATCGATGCGGCTGCCCGTCCGCTTTCCCGAGGGTTGGTCAAGCACTTCAATCTCGCCGGTACGGCGATTGACGAACGGTTCGCGCTCCGTTGCCACTCCGACGCCAACGATCTCCGATACGACGCAGCGAGGAAACTTAGCGCCGAGGCCGCCGCCTTCTGAGGTGGAATTCCAAGCGCCGAATACCAGCGCGGTCGGCGAAAGCTCGTAGACGGCGCGCGCATTGTTTGATTTTGCTTCTGTGAGACGGCGACCTTGTTCTGTCTCCCGGAAGCGGATGCCGTTCAGTTCGGAATCCCGAATGATCGCGTCGAACACTCGATGAGGCGCATCGAGCGTCGTGATGCGGCCGATGTCAGCAACCTCGGTATTCGAGAAATCGACGGTGATCATCGGGAAGCTAAGAGCGCCCGTCTCCCGCGCGACCTTCAGCGCCTCCTCGAGGCGGTTGGCCTGACTCTGCACGCTGTCGATCAATACGCAGAGCACATTCTCGCCACCGATTCGCCGCCGCTCGAAGACATGCCGCGGCGGTGCATTACGGCCGCCACGGTCACCTGGAAAGGTTGGCGGGAATATCTTGTCGCCGGGGCCGCCAATAGGCTGTAGCTTCCGAATGCGCCGGATTGCGGCAGCGTTCGCAACCGAGCTGCGCAATTTTTCCAATGTAATGACCATCGGTGTTCTCCTCCGCGGCTACTTTCGAGAGCCAACCTCGGCGATGCGCTTCGTGACCACATCTGCATTTTCGAAAGGTTGCCCGTCCTCGCGCGCGATCTCCAAGAGCCGCGATTCGGATTGAGTTAATTTGACGATTTCGCGAGCGGAATAACGGCGGGAATGAATCGCCCGCTCACCTATGGCTACGCGGTCGTTCGTTATAAGGAATCTAAGGGTGATCCGCGCCATGTGTTTTCTCGCCCCAGGTTTCAAAGATGCGTGAGTTTTACCAGCTCTTTTTTGCGAATGCAAACCCCGCCCACACCCACCCCAG
>DAHVFK010000684.1 GCA_027317055.1 Betaproteobacteria bacterium
GCCGAGGGTCAGAAGTACGAGCCGGTCGATCGCGACCAGCTGATGTACTACCGAGAGGACAAGTCCGGACAGATTCTCGAGGAAGGCATCAACGAGGCGGGCGCGTTCTCCTCCTGGATCGCGGCCGCCACCTCGTACAGCCACTCGAACCTGGCGATGGCGCCGTTCTACATCTACTACTCGATGTTCGGGTTCCAGCGCTTCGGCGACCTGGCGTGGGCCGCCGGAGACCAGCGCTGCAGGGGATTCCTGCTCGGCGGCACTGCGGGGCGCACGACGCTCAACGGCGAGGGCCTGCAACACGAGGACGGGCACTCCCATGTCCTGTTCTCCGTGATCCCGAACTGCGTGTGCTACGACCCGACCTATGGCTACGAACTGGCGGTGATCATCCACGACGGCCTGCGCCGCATGCTCGAGGCGCAGGAGGACGTGTTCTACTACATCACCGTGATGAACGAGAATTACGAGCACCCCGCGTTGCCCGAAGGCGCCGAGCAAGGCATCCTGAAGGGCATGTACCTGCTGCGCGAATCGAAGTCGAAAGCCAAGGCCCGGGTGCAGCTGATGGGCTCCGGAACCATCCTGCGCGAGGTGCTGGCGGCGGCCGAGCTGCTCGAGCAGGACTGGGGCGTGGCGGCGGATGTCTGGAGCGCGACCAGCTTCACCGAGCTGCGGCGCGACGGCCTCGCGGCGGAACGCTGGAACCTGCTTCATCCCGAGGACAAGCCGCGCGTACCGTACGTCACGCAATGCCTGGACAAGCGCGCCGGCCCGGTGGTGGCCGCAAGCGACTACATCAAGACCTTCGCCGATCAGATCCGCCCCTTCATTCCGCCCGGGCGCCCCTATCGGGTGCTCGGTACCGACGGCTACGGACGCTCGGACTCCAGGGCGAAACTGCGCTACTTCTTCGAGGTGAACCGCCACTTTGTCGCGGTCGCGGCGCTGAAGGCGCTGGCCGAGAGCGGCGACGGCAAGGCGAAGACGGTCTCCGAGGCGATCAAGAAGTACAAGCTCGATCCCGAGAAACCGGATCCGACCACCGTATGAAGGAGGTCCTAGTACCGGACATCGGCGACTTCAAGGACGTCGAGGTGATCGAGGTCCTGGTTAAGCCCGGCGACGCGATCGAGAAGGAGCAGTCGCTCCTCACGCTCGAGTCGGACAAGGCGACGATGGAGATCCCGTCGCCCATTGCGGGCGTGGTGAAGGAGCTCAAGGTAAAGGTCGGCGATAAGATTTCCGAGGGCGCGCCGATCCTGATGGTCGAGGAAAAGGGTGCGCTGGCCGACAAGCCTGCGCCGGAGAAGAAGGAAAAGGAGAAGGAGAAGGAGCAGAACAAGCCCGCGCCCTCCGCGCCACGGACCGTGACAGTGCCCGATATCGGCGACTTCAAGGACGTCGAGGTGATCGAAGTTCTGGTCAAGGCGGGCGACACGGTGGCGAAGGAGCAGTCACTGATCACGCTCGAATCGGACAAGGCGACGATGGAGATTTCGTCGCCGGCCGCCGGCGTGGTGAAGGAGATCAAGGTCAAGGTCGGCG
>DAHVFK010000685.1 GCA_027317055.1 Betaproteobacteria bacterium
CTCCAGCTCGAACCGTGAATGGAATCGTCAGTGCTCGTTCTGTGTGCCGCGTTGAAAATGACCGACTAGTTGTCGATCCAATAGAACGGCGATCCCGCATAGGGGATCTCCTTAATCGAATAGCCCGGAGCAACTTCAAACGCGTGCGCGCAGGCCCCGAGTGCGGCAAATGCAGTCAGCAGAAACGCGCGCGTGAGGAGAGCGCGAAACATCAACTTGCGTCGAACCCACACGCCACGCAGCGCATCGAACATGAGGCTCCCCCTCCGCCTAAAATCTACTCCCGCGTCAGGATTTTGTAATCTAGACATTGGGATAAATCCCCGCGGCGTCCGGGCGAGCGCGTGGCGGTGGAGGGCACCGCAGCAGCGAAGTAATTCGACTCTGACCCCGATTACGCGATTGCGAAGAACGTGGTCTGACCCCGATTTGATTGCGGAAAACGTGGTCTGACCCCGATTTAGAAATCGGGGACAGACCTCGGGAAAGTCCTCAGCGCTTCAGAGACTTGACCCGTGTAATCGGGGTCGGTCCCCGGTTTACTTGATGGCAGGGAGGATTAGGCCGGAGGCTTCGCCGAAGCCGATCGTCACGTGTCCGTCTCGAGCGCATCTGCCTCTTATCGCCAGCTCGTCGCCGTCTTCGACGAAGTTCCGGGTTTCGCCGCCGGGGAGTTTGATGGAGTGTTTGCCGCCCTGGGTGAGCTCGATCATGGCGCCGGCGGAGTCGAGGGTGGGGCCGGAGAGGGTGCCGCTGCCGAGCAGGTCGCCGGCGCGCAGGTTGCAGCCGTTGGAGGTGTGGTGGGTGACGAGCTGGGCGAGGGTCCAGTAGCAGTCGCGGTAGTTGCCGTGCGACAGGCGCACGGCCGGCATGCCGGTCTCGCGCATGCTTGTGGTGCGCAGGTACATCTCGAGCTCGATCGAGAGGCCGCCTTCGTCGCGGTCGTCGGAGTCGGTGAGGTAGGGCAGCGGCGCGGGGTCGCTCGGCGGGCGGCGGAAGGCCTGCACGCGGTAGGGCTCGAGCGCTTCCAGCGTCACGACCCAGGGCGAGACGGTGCTGGCGAAGCTCTTGGCGAGGAAGGGCCCGAGCGGCTGGTATTCCCAGGCCTGGATGTCGCGCGCGCTCCAGTCGTTGAGCAGCACGACGCCGAACACGCGCTCGAGCGCGTTGGCCATGCGCATCGGGGTGCCGAGCGGGTTGCCGGGGCCGACGACGAAGCCGAGCTCGACTTCGTAGTCCAGGCGCTTGCACGGCCCGAACGCCGGCAGCGGCGCATCGGGCGCCTTGGTCTGGCCCTTGGGGCGGGTGATCTCGGTGCCCGAGACCACCACCGACGAGGCGCGCCCGTGGTAGCCGATCGGGATCCACTTGAAGTTCGGCAAGAGCGGCTGGTCGGGACGAAACAGCTTGCCGATGTTGGTCGCGTGGTAGATCGAGGTGTAGAAGTCGGTGTAGTCGGGGATCTCGACCGGCAGCAGCAGCTCGGCTTCCTTCAGCGGCACCAGGCAGCCTTCGAGCGCCCTGCGCAGGTTGGCGGGCGCCGT
>DAHVFK010000686.1 GCA_027317055.1 Betaproteobacteria bacterium
GCCTATCCCCGCGTGGCCGAGACCAGCAGCGAGACGGGGACGGGCATCGAGGCGCTGCGCGCCGATCTGGCCGAGCTGGCCCGGCCGGCGGTCTGACCCGGCGGCGCTTGACCGGCAGGGCTTCGAATCCAATTTCAGGCCACGCGTTCGTTGAGGATGCGGTCGAGGTAGACTGGGGTCCAGCCTGCCATTTTGCGTCGGAGCTTAATGGAACGGGTGTCCTTTGCGGATCGCACGAGGTTGAGGGCGAAGTGCCGGACAGCGGCCATGTTGCGTGCCCCGAAGCCTTTGCGCAGACGGGACTGGTCGTCCGTCGAAGGTCACGTCCAGCACCCAATGCAGGCGGTTCTCGATCCCCCAGTGGCCGCGAACCGCCTGTCCGGCCCGCTCGGCATCCAGAACCGCCGAGGAAATATAGAAGCGGGTCTCCTGGTGCATCTTCCCGCCGCGTTCGATGCAGGCATGGACACGGACGATGCACGCAACCTTCGGCAGGCGAAGTTCGCCGGGGAAGCGCCGGTCGCCGGACAGCCAGTCGACCTCTCGCACGACGCTGACGGTGCGCTGTTCGATGCGGCCGTGGCCCTTGTCGTGCGTGGTATGGGTCTGCACCGATCCGGGCGGGGCGGTGTCGAAGCAGGCCTGGACCTCGGCGCGCAGGCTCGGCTGATTGGCCTTGACCGCGAGCAAGTAGTCGGCGCCGGCATTGTGGACGGCCTGGGCGATCGTGGCGTTGGTCGCGATGGCATCGATGGAGACCAGCGCGCCGCGCAGCCCGTCCTGCTCGGCAAGCCGTGCCAGCAGGATCGGGATCGCGGTCAACTCGTTGGCTTTGTTGGGCACGGCCTCCTGGCCAAGCACGAGGCGCGAGGTGGTGGCGAAGGCCGACACCAGGTGGATCGCCTCTTCTCCCGCGGCGCGGTCGTGGCTGCGCCGCGACGTCTTGCCGTCAATGGCCACGAAGTCGGGCCGGGCGGGCCAGGTGGCGCGCACCCAGGCGGTAAAGACGGCGCAGAACAGTGCCGGGTTGATGCGGTTCATCAGGATGGTGAGCCAGCGACCGCCCGGCACGCCGTTCTCGTAAGGCAGATGACGGCGCAGGAAGTCCAGATGCGCCTCGCCCCAGGCGGCGATGTGGTCGTAGTCGTCGCAGTCTGCGATCGTGCCGCAGACCACCAGCAGCAGAATCTCCGCGAGCGGGTGGGTGATGCGACGTACATCACGCGGGTCTTCGATCGCAGCGAAGTGCTCCAGCAGAACGGCGAGGCGGGACTTATCGGACAATGCGGCGGGGGCAGGCGACATCCGGGCGGCTCCGAATCGGGGAGCCTGATGGAATCAACCCAGAACGCCCCTGTCACCCGCTGTCACATGAGTTCGAAGCCCTGCTCGGATAGCGCCGCCCTACCCGGGGGATCGACGGAGAGCTGCATCTCGAACATGGTTGACGCGATCACGGGCGACTCGATTCAACATCGGGGTGCCCCCCGACATCGACCTGAGCAAGCTGACGGTCGCCGAGAAGGATGCGCTGATCCGCTC
>DAHVFK010000687.1 GCA_027317055.1 Betaproteobacteria bacterium
TGTCGCCGAGCAGCTCGCGCCCGCCGTCGCCGCGAAAGATTACGATCCGCCGTCCCGCGACGTCCGTCAGCTCGGCCAGCGCGAGCAGCGCCTCGCTGTCGGCGTGGGCCTGCGGCGCGATGACGCGCTCGAAACCCTGCCGCTCGAGCTCGCGCCGGCTGCCGCGGCCGACCGTCGCCACGCGCAGCCGCGGCGGCCAGGGGCCCGCCCCGCGCCGCGAGCGCACCAGGTTGAGCGCCTTGTGCACCGCGCTCGGGCTGATGAAGATCGCCATGTCGAATTCGTCCAGCCGATCGATCAGCGCCAGGATCGGGTGCAGGTCCGGCAAATCCTCGATCTCGATCGCCGGGAACACCCGTGCCGCGCCGCCGGCCGCCTCGATCAGCGCCGCGAGCCCCTGCGCCTGCTCGCGCGGGCGCGTCACCAGAATGCCGCGCCCCGCCAGCGGAGGGCCGCTCACTCCCCTGCCACCAGGTCGGCGAGGATTTCCGCCGCGCCTTGCGCGCGCAGCAGCGCGGCGACCTCGTTTCCCACCCCCTCGGGATCGCCCGCGTCGCCCTCGCGCTCGGCACGCGCGATGCGCCGTCCGTCGGGCGAAGCGACCAGCGCGCGCACCCGAAGCCGGGCACCGTCGAGCTCGGCGTAGGCGCCGAGCGGAACCGAGCAGTTCCCGCCCAGTGCGCGGTTGACCGCGCGTTCGGCCCGCACGCAAATGCTGCTCCCGGGATCGACCAGCGGCTCGAGCAGGGCCGCGAGCGCGGGCCGGTCGGCGCGGCACTCGATGCCGAGCGCGCCCTGCCCGGCCGCCGGAAGGCTGTCTTCGACCGCCAGCAGCGACCGGATGCGCGCCCCCAGGCCGAGCCGCTTGAGCCCCGCGGCGGCGAGCACCACCGCGTCGTATTCGCCGCGGTCGAGCTTCGCCAGCCGCGTGTCGAGGTTGCCGCGCAGGGTGCGGATCTGCAGCGCCGGGTAGCGCTCGGCGATCTGCGCCGCGCGGCGCAGGCTCGAGGTGCCCACGACCGCGCCCGCAGGCAAGTCCGAAATGGCCGCGTAGCGGCTCGATACCAGCGCGTCGCGCGGATCCTCGCGCACCGTGATGGCGGCGAGCATGAAGCCGGGCGGCATTTCCACCGGCACGTCCTTCATCGAATGCACCGCGAGGTCCGCGCGCCCGTCCTCGAGCGCGGTCTCGAGCTCCTTGACGAACAGTCCCTTGCCGCCCGCCTTGTCCAGCCGCACCTCGAGCAGCTCGTCGCCGCGCGTGGACATCGGCAGCAGCTCGACCGACAGCCGCGGATATAATGCTTCGAGGCGCTGCTTGACGTGCTCGGCCTGCCACAGTGCAAGCCGGCTGCGGCGGGTGGCGATCACCACGCGCTCGACGGGGCGCGATGTTGGGGAGTTCATTTCTGTGCGGATGCCGGTATTCATTCTAGCCCACCAGGTCGCGTAACGCAGGCCACTGGCGGCGGCTGATCGGCAGCCTTTCCTCGAGCCCGTCGAGCACGACCAGCCAGCGCGGCTCGTCGTCCTCGTC
>DAHVFK010000688.1 GCA_027317055.1 Betaproteobacteria bacterium
GCGTTGAGCGTGTCGACAAACTCAGGATTCCAGTAGAGCGACACGCCGTCGGTCGCCATTGTTTTGACGGAACGGCTCTCGCGCCCTTTCAGGCGGAACAAGAGCGAGCCGAAGAAAGGGTGGTCCAAAAGCAACGCAGTTCGGGCCTTCTGGATACGTACGACGGCGGGCGATTCGTATCTCATGCGGCCGCGGGCGTCTCCATGTACGCGGACATGCGGTTGAAGATGTCGGCGGCGGTCGGCCCCGGAGCGGGTTCGGCCTCACGGCTGCGCAACACGCCGTCCATTTCGGCGACGATGTTCGCGGCGTCAGCGGCCGTGGTGACGCGCAGCAGGTCGTGTTTCTTGAGGTCCTGCGCGGTGTAGTTGCACAGACTGTGTTTGATCTGCTCGGCGAAGCGGTTTAGGTCTGCATCGCCATTGACGTTGAGCCGCGGCAAAATCTCCACCAGGTCCATGACATTGGTGACCAGCGAGCCGTGAAAGCGTGACTCTGGCTCGTTAAGACGGTCGACCATGTGAGCGACCACCTCGCGGAGCCGCTTCCACAAGTCCTCGGTTCCACGCATCAGCGACTCGCGTACATTCGCGTCGATCTCGCGCGAGACCCGTGCTTGCTCTTCCGCCGACATCTGAACGCGGAAGTCCGTGCCTGAGGGAATGGGCAGAATTTCCAGATTCACACCGAACTTCGTCCGCAGCTTCTCGGCGTCCGGGTAGTCCTCCTCTCGGAATAGGCCGTTCAATTCCGGCCGTACCTGCTCGATATACTGCGGATAGACGCGAAGAAAGCTCTCCACGCCCTGTTCGAAACCGGCCTCGAACTCGCGCATCCGCGCCATGAGATCGAAGTAGAAGTTGGACGGCAGAAGACGGAATCCCTCGTCGGACCAGGGCAGAGTGATCGTATAGAAGTACTGCCGTATCTGTCCCGCAAGCGTGCGCAATTCGTCCAATCTGTCTGCACCGCGCAGGAGTTGCTTGTTGTAGCGGCCAGCGCTCTGATGCGCCCCATGTTGGTCTGCAACATCCCGGCTGACTTTGCGATCGTGCTTCACTGCCGTCCAGATGCTGATATGGACGGCCGCGAGCATAGCGCGTTCCGTAATCATTGAACTACCTCCCGGTATTTCACTCCGAAGCGGATGAACTCCGGTGTGTGGGTAATGGCGGTCTCTCGCGCCGCCGCATCGCGGATAGCCATCACGCGCATCTCGGTCGGCATGCGATCGAGATAGGTGAGCCCCCTGCCGATGGAGTTGTCGGTCAGCACGCGGCCGAGCGCCGTGGCGATGGCAATCTGGGACGAGGGCTCAGTGGGAACGGGAGCCGTCGCAGGATTGAGGAGAATCTCGTCGATCGAAGGTAATTGTCGAAAAAGCCGTAGGAAGGCGACGAGCTCTGAAGCCGCAGCCTCGCCTACGGTTCCGTCAAGAAGCTGCGCCTCAAACTCGCTGGTGCCTGAAAGCAGTGCCGCTCTTTGCCGCCGGGCGATTCCGCAGAGGACATTCGAAGCCATCTCCCAGG
>DAHVFK010000689.1 GCA_027317055.1 Betaproteobacteria bacterium
TCCGGTTAGTGTTTCTGTCCGTCCCGAACGCTAGGCGGTCGGGATCTACAAGGGACTCGGGACACCACTCCCGTTTCGTGCCGTTTCGTTTGCTGCTTGCCGCCGCGACACGCGGCATTGGCGTCGATGGCGCTTCCTGTGGGAAGCCGATTCATCGATCTGAGCCGTTGACCCAGGGCTCGGAGGGGCGCTTCTTCGGCGCGGCTTTACAGTGAGCCCGCAGGGAGCGGGCAGGAGGACGGACCGCGTTGCACGGTCCAGGTTGACGACGGGTCAGGGAGCCCGTCACTGGGGGTCGTCACTTGCGCCAGCCACCGATAAGTCCTCGATGGCTGGGGCATCGTGCGCATCGTCACTACCGGCTGGCGCCGTGGTAGTGACGATGCGGTTGGCGCAGAGATGCTGCCGCAGTTACGCGGCCAGGATTGCAGCAGTAACCATATTGGCTGGTGCCGCTACGATCCGCCGGCCTGAGACTGCCACGTGCATGTCACACGCAGTCGCGACTGGCGCAGAGTATTGCTGGCTGAAACAGATGTTGCCGCTGGGGCAGTGGAGTAGGGCTGTCACACGCGCATGCGGGTGAAGGCTGATTGCGACCGCGTACCCGTCGAGCGGAATCGCGGCAGAACGGCAGCCGGTGCAAATTGGCTGGATGCTGTGCGGACTTTGACTACGGGCTTACGTGTATCTCCGAGCCTTGCGGCTGCCGGTTTTCAGGAGATGAGGCCGGCGTTTGCGCTCGATCTGGCGAGCATAGGGCGATGCGTTTACGGGCATCAAGCGGGCTGACTCAGCCAGCGTAAATCGAAGTTCAGCGTCCTGCGATCTGCGCACAACGGCAAAAACATATTGTGCGGACTGCGTCGATCGCGGATCTAGCGGTGTGACTATCAAACCATCGCGCAAGTTCCGCAGACATGGAAACGTGCGTGTCAGCAGTGCTAACGATCTCGCAAGACAACGGTTGACGCGGACAGCTTACCCACCGCCGCGCGTTCCGTGCGTGAGAGGCGCCTCCACGCGCGACCGTGGATAAGGCCTTGTCGTCCCCAAGCTATTGCGAACAGGGTTTTGGCAATAAGGTCGGCAGGCTTTCGGGCGCGCTGAACTTCGGCGTAAGCAAGAGGAAACGGATTCTGGCGGATGAAACGGGCGACATGGCTTTCGGGACCGGACTTCTGCCGAGTCGTCAGCCGCATGGAAACCATGGCTCGCCAGAATCGCTCCTTCGTCACGGATGGCTTCGTCGCCGCGAGATTTCGCTCCTTGCGAGCACGAATCAGCGCGTTACCCGATTGGCTTTCTACAAGCGCCCTTACTCGGTTGATATCTTTAGCATCGATTCGCCACTCAAACTTCATTTGTTCCGCCCCCGCGATGTCATGCCGTCTCGCGAACGCTAACGAATTGCTGTCCGCTCCCTTGATCGTGAACATCCAGAGTCGGTATAGAGGAAAGGAGGTAGGCGAACTGCCCAGGTGCCACGAATGGGAACAGGGCGGGCATCGACATGAGCGTTGCG
>DAHVFK010000068.1 GCA_027317055.1 Betaproteobacteria bacterium
GTACGATGTACTGCGCCACCTGAGTCCAGGTCACCGCCCGCATTCCACCCAGCATTGCGCACAACAGGATAGCAATCAGCGCGATCCACACCCCGTACTGGAACGGGATCTGGAACACCTTCGCGGCAATCGTACCAGTCGCGTTGATCTGCGCGGTTACGTAGGTGAACGAGGCAACCACCAGCACCACCACGGCGCAAAAGCGAGCGAAGTTGCCGCCGTAGCGGGTACCGATGAAGTCGGGCACGGTGTAGCAGCCGAACTTGCGCAGGTAGGGCGCCATCAGCACCGCCACCAGCACGTAGCCGCCGGTCCAGCCCACCACGAACGCGAGGTAAGGATAGCCGCTCATGTAGATGCCGCCGGCCATCGCGACGAACGATGCGCCCGACATCCAGTCTGCCGCCGTCGCCATGCCGTTGAACACCGGCGGCACCTGGCGGCCGGCAACATAGTAGGCGTCGACCTGCATGGTGCGCGACAGATACCCGATCAGGGCGTAGATCACGACCGTGAAGCCGACGAAGCCGATGCCGATCGCATCCTCGCCCATGCCCATCTTCTCGCCCAGGGCCATCAGGGCGATGAAGACGAGGAAGCCACCGGTATACAGGCCGTAGATCTTCGGCAGGTTCTCGACGAACGCGCCTTCCATTTTAAATAAAGCCATTGCGATCTCCCCCCTCTCTTTATTGGTCTTCGGCCATGCCGCATTCGCGATCAATCGCCTCTTGCTGCTTCGCGAATACGAACAACTGAATCACGAACACGATCAGCGACCCCTGCGCGGCCATGTAGAAGCCGAGCGGGAAGCCAATGAACGAGATCTTGTTCAGCTGCGGCGCGAACCAGTGCACCACGAAGGAAAAGATGAACCAGATGACCAAATGCACGATCATCAGGCCCTTGGTTCGCTGCCAGTGGACCTCTTTTTGAGATATATCGGCGCTCATCGACTATCCTCCTCCTCTGTACATCATCGTTATTAATGGATAGCACTGCCCACGACCGGGCTACGATGGCGCACCTGCCCGCTCGCGCCTCCCTCCAAAGCCCGGCCGCAGTCTGTCACGGATGCTCCAATTCATTTCAGGAAATGTCAAGATTTATCAATGCTGCGCCGAATCAATCATTTAGGAACCCTGGTGAGCGCCTCCCGGCGCGTTCTGGCGCACCCCCTTGGCATTTGGCGAGCGGCGCGCGGCTACTTCGGCGTCGATCGCTGGAAGCGCGCCGAGTCGATCGCGGACCGTGCCGCGCTGGGCCGCTTCCTCGACGCACGCGCCAACTTTGTCGCGCAGACGTCGCTCTATGGCTATCTCAGGACGCGCTCCGGCATGCGCTACCCGCAGCTGTTCGCCAACGACGAGTTCGTAAAGGCAATCGACATCGCCAAGTGGGAGATGTGGTTCGCATGCCTGTCGGATCTGTCAGTTTACGCAGGCGGGCTCATTGCGCACCGCGGCGGCGCGGAGCGCGCCCGGATAACGCCTCTGCTCGAGGCAACGATCGAAACCATACTGGGCGAGTGCGAAGGGGGGCGCGACGCGGGCCGCGCGCAACGCCTGCGCTCCAGGATCGCACTGATCGACTGGACCACGGTGCCCGACGACGCCTCCCCCTTCAGCGAGAGCCCGCGGACCCTGATCGAATGCGCGCCCGTGCTCGATCAGCTCAAGCAGCTCGACGAAGAAATCGTGCGCAACTCGGTGCGCTTCCGCTGGCAGGAGGTGCGCCGGGAACTGCGCCGCAACCTCGACGCCAACGCGCTGATGGCGTCGGAGGCACTGCGACCCTAGCGCGATCGCTCAGGTGGTTTGCTTGAGCTGATCCAAGATCGCGGGATTCTCGAGCGTCGAGACGTCCTGCGTGATTTCCTCGCCCCTGGCGAGCGAGCGCAACAGGCGTCGCATGATCTTTCCGGAGCGCGTCTTCGGCAGGTTGTCGCCGAAGCGGATCTCCTTCGGGCGCGCGATCGGCCCGATTTCCTTCGCCACCCAATGGCGCAACTCCTGCGCGACCTTCTTCGCCTCCTCGCCGTGCGGGCGCGGTCCCTTGGTCACCACGAACGCGACGATGGCCTCGCCGGTCAGATCGTCAGGGCGCCCGACCACCGCGGCCTCCGCCACCAGCTTGGTGTTCGCCACCAGCGCGGACTCGATCTCCATCGTGCCCAGGCGGTGGCCCGATACGTTCAGCACGTCGTCGATGCGGCCGACGATCCTGAAATAGCCCTCCTCGTCGGTGCTCGCGCCGTCGCCGGCGAGATAGAGCTTGCCCTTGAACTCGTCGGGGAAATAGGTCTTCTTGTAGCGCTCCGGGTCGCCCCAGATGGTGCGCACCATCGACGGCCAGGGCCGCGTGATTACCAGGATCCCGCCCTTGCCGCGGCCCACCGGAATGCCGGTCTCGTCGACAATGTCGACGAAGATCCCGGGCAGCGGTAAGGTCGCCGAGCCGGGCTTGGTCGGCGTCGCGCCAGGCAGCGGCGAGATCAGGTGGCCGCCGGTCTCGGTCTGCCACCAGGTGTCGACGATCGGGCAGCGCCCGCCGCCGACGGTCTCGTGGTACCACATCCAGGCCTCGGGGTTGATCGGCTCGCCCACCGTGCCGAGGATGCGTAGCGACGAAAGGTCGTATTTCTTCGGCAGATCGCCGCCGGCCTTGATCAGCGAGCGGATCGCCGTCGGCGCGGTATAGAACACGTTTACCTTGTGGTCCTGGATCAGTTTCCAGAACCGTCCCGCGTCGGGGTAGGTCGGCACGCCCTCGAACATCACCTCGGTCGCGCCGACCGCGAGTGGGCCGTAAGTGATGTAGCTGTGGCCGGTCACCCAGCCGACGTCGGCCGTGCACCAGAAGACGTCGCTCGGCTTGTAGTCGAATACCCACTTCATGGTGAGGATGCACCACAGCAGATAGCCGCCGGTCGAATGCTGGATGCCCTTCGGCTTGCCGGTCGAGCCCGAGGTATACAGGATGAACAGCGGGTGCTCGGCGTTGACCCAGGTCGGCTCGCAGCTGTCCGCCTGGCCCTTCACCACGTCCTCCCACCACTTGTCGCGCGGCGCCTGCATCGGCACCTTGCTGCCCGAGCGCTTGTAGACGATTACGTTCCTCACGCCCTCGCAACCGCCCATGGCGAGGGCCTCGTCGACCACCGGCTTGAGCGGGATCTCTTTGCCGCCGCGGAACTGTCCGTCCGCAGTGATCACCTCGGTGGCGCCCGCGTCGATGATGCGCTCCTGAAGGCTCTTGGCCGAGAAGCCGCCGAACACGACCGAGTGGGTAGCTCCGATGCGGGCGCAGGCCTGCATCGCGACCACGACCTGGATCGACATCGGCATGTAGATCAGCACCCGGTCGCCCGTCTTGACGCCGTGGCTCTTGAGCGCGTTGGCGAAGCGGCAGACCTCGTGATAGAGCGCCTTGTAGGTGATCCTGGTCACCTTGCCGTCGTCGGCCTCGAAGATGATCGCGACCTTTTCCGGCTGCGTCTTGAGGTGCCGGTCGAGGCAGTTGTAGGACGCGTTCAGCTCGCCGTCGTAGAACCACTTGAAGAACGGCGCGTTGGATTGATCGAGCGTCTTGCTGAAGGGCTTATGCCACAGCAGGTTTTCCTTCGCGAGCTTGCTCCAGAAACCCTCGAAATCCTTCTCCGCATCGGCGCACATCGCGCGGTAGGCCTGCATGCCCGACACGTTCGCCTGCTTGACGAACTCCGGTGCGGGAGGGAATACCCGCGTCTCCTGCAATACCGTCTCGATGTTGGACATCGCTCCGCTCCTTGGCCTGATGGCGTCTTGTTGAGGAGAAATAGAAGCACCAAATCAATGCGGTGTAAAGGCCGCGGAGCTACCGCGGCGCTATGCTACATTTGGTCGCCTCTCCTTCCCCACCGTTTGCTTGCCGCCCGCCCAATGGCCACGATCCGCCAGGAAGACCTGATCCAGAGCGTCGCCGACGCACTGCAATTCATCTCCTACTACCACCCCGCCGACTACATCCGCGCGCTGGCGCGCGCCTACGAGCGCGAGCAATCGCCCGCGGCCAAGGATGCGATCGCGCAGATCCTCACCAATTCGCGCATGTGCGCCGAAGGCCACCGCCCGATCTGCCAGGACACGGGAATCGTAAACGCGTTCGTGCGTATCGGCATGGACGTGCGCTGGGAAGCGACGATGGGCGTCGCCGACATGATCAACGAGGGCGTGCGGCGCGCTTACCTCGACCCGGACAACAAGCTGCGCGCATCGGTGCTCGAGGACCCGGCCTTCGGACGCCGCAACACGCGCGATAACACGCCGGCGGTGATCCACATGCAGGTCGTCCCCGGTGACAAGGTCGAAATCGACGTCGCGGCCAAGGGCGGCGGGTCGGAGGCGAAGTCGAAATTCGCCATGCTCAACCCTTCCGACTCGATCATCGAATGGGTACTGAAGACCGTGCCGACCATGGGCGCGGGCTGGTGCCCGCCGGGAATGCTCGGCATCGGCATCGGCGGCACCGCGGAGAAGGCGATGGTGATGGCCAAGGAGTCGCTCATGGCGCCGATCGACATGGCCGAGCTCAAGGCGCGCGGCCCGGAAGACAAAGTCGAGGCGCTGCGCATCGAGCTGTACGACAAGGTGAACGCGCTCGGCATCGGCGCGCAGGGACTGGGTGGGCTGTCCACCGTGCTCGACGTCAAGATCCTCACCTACCCGACCCACGCGGCCAACCAGCCGGTGGCGCTGATCCCCAACTGCGCGGCCACCCGGCACGCGCATTTCGTGCTCGACGGCTCGGGTCCGGCCGAGCTCGAGCAGCCCAAGCTCTCGGACTGGCCCGACGTCACTTGGCGGCCGGACGCGAGCGCGACGAAAGTAAATCTCGACGCGCTTACGCGCGCCGACGTCGCCGCGTGGAAGCCCGGCGAGCGCCTGCTGCTCTCGGGCAAGCTGCTGACCGGGCGCGATGCCGCCCACAAGCGAATCCAGGACATGCTCGCCAAGGGCGAAGCACTGCCGGTCGACTTCACCAACCGAGTGATCTACTACGTCGGCCCGGTCGACCCGGTGCGCGACGAAGTCGTCGGTCCGGCCGGCCCCACCACCTCGACGCGGATGGACAAGTTCACCGAAACGATGCTGGCGAAGACCGGGCTTGCGGCGATGGTCGGCAAGGCCGAGCGCGGACCGGTGGCGATCGAAGCGATCCGCAAGCACAAGGCCGCCTATCTGATGGCCGTCGGCGGCGCGGCCTACCTGGTCGCCAAGGCGATCCGCAAGTCGCGAGTGCTCGCCTTCGAGGATCTCGGCATGGAAGCGATCTACGAGTTCGAGGTGCGCGACATGCCGGTCACGGTGGCGGTGGACGCGGGCGGCAGCTCGGTGCACCAAAGCGGTCCGGCAGAGTGGGAGAAGCGCATCCGCGAGTTCAAGCTGCCCGTCACGGCGGCCTGAGCGCGGCGCCTTGGACGACCGCGCCGCCGCCCGCTGGCCGGCCGTCTGGGCGGTGTTCGCCGGCGGGCTGGTCGCCGGCGCCTACATCGGCAAGGTGCCGCCCGCACTTCCGGTGCTGCGCGCCGAGCTCGGCCTGACGCTGGTGCAATCGGGATTCGTCGCGACCATGTTCAACGTCGTCGGCGGGCTGGCGGGGATGCTGGCCGGCGTGCTCGCAGACCGCTTCGGCCCCAAGCGGCTCGCACTGCTGGGACTCGCGATCCTGTCCGCGGGTGGATTCCTGGGCGCCGCCGCGTCGGGCTACGCGCTGCTGCTGCTCGCGCGCTTTTTCGAGGGCGCGGGCTTCATCCTGTTCACCGTCGCCGGCGCGGCACTGATGACCGCCGCCGCGCCTGAGCCGCGCGCGCGCGCCAAGGCGCTGTCGCTTTGGAGCGCCTACATGCCGGCCGGCGGCAGCCTGGCGCTGCTCGCCGCGCCGCTGGTTATCGCGGCAGTCGGCTGGCGCGGCCTGTGGGTCGCATTAGCGCTCGTCGCCGCGGGCGCGCTTGCGCTCGTCTGGCGCTACGCGCTGGCGCCGCGCGCCGGCAGCATGGGTTCGCCGCGCCTGGCGCTCGAGTCGCTCGCCGATCCGGGAACCCTTGCTCTGGCGCTGATGTTCGCCTTCTACGTTGCGCAGTGGACATCGGTCATGATCTGGCTGCCGACTTTCGTCGTCGACGAGCGCGGCGGCTCGGCCGCCACGGCGGCGCTGCTCACCGCGCTGATGGTGCTGATCAACGTGCCCGGCAACCTGGCCGGCGGCTGGCTGCTCGCGCGCGGCGTGCACCGCGGCAGGATGACAATCGCGGCGTTCGCGATCATGGCGCTGTGCGCGGTCGGCATGCTGCTCGACGTGCTGCCGAACCTGCCCCGCTTCCTGCTCGTGCTCGCGTTCTCTTCCTGCGCCGGCGTGATACCGGCCGCGGTGTTCTCGGGCGTGCCAGTACACGCCCGCTCCGCGCGTCACGTCGGCACCAGCAACGGCCTGGTGATGCAATCCTCGCAGGCGAGCCAGTTCGTCGCCCCGATCCTGCTGGCCTGGATGGCGTCGCGCTTCGGGGGCTGGGGCGCTTCGCTCTCGGCGATGCTGGCCTTCGCCGCCTGCGGCGCAGCCTGCGGTTTCGCCCTCGAGGTCATCGAGGCGCGCCGCGGGCGCTAGAATCCGACTCCTGAGGAGAGATCATCATGCGCGACATTCACATCTGCGAAGTCGGCCCGCGCGACGGGCTGCAGAACGCCCATCATATGATGCCGACCGAGGCCAAGAAGCGCTGGATCAGCGCGCTCGCCGCGGCCGGGCTGGAAGAGATCGAGGTCGGCTCGTTCGTGCCGCCGAAGCTGATTCCCGCCATGGCCGATACCGGCGAGATCGTCGCGCACGCGCGCACCCTCCCCGGCCTGCGCGTGGTGGCGCTGGCGCCGAATTTGAAGGGCTTCGAGCGGGCCGTGCAGGCGGGCGCGCACAAGATCACTTTTCCGGTCTCGGCCAGCCGCGCCCACAGCCTCGCCAACGTGCGCATGACGCCCGAGCAGATGGTGCAGGAGGTTCGCAAGTGCCGCGATCTGCGCGGCGTCGAAGGCCCGCAGATCGAGGGCGCGGTGTCGACCGCCTTCGGCTGCACCATGCAGGGCGAGGTGCCGGAGGACGACGTGTTGCGCATCGCCGCCGCGCTGGCGGAGTGCTGCGACTGTGTCGCGCTTGCCGACACTGTCGGCTACGCCAATCCGGCCCAGGTGCGGCGCATCTTCGCCCGCGTCAGGAAGGAGATCGGCGCCAAGCTCGAGGGCGCGCACTTCCACAACACGCGCGGACTGGGTCTGGCCAACGCGCTCGCCGCCTACGAGGAGGGCGTGCGCGCCTTCGACAGCTCGATGGGCGGGCTCGGCGGTTGCCCCTTCGCGCCCGGAGCGAGCGGCAACGTCGTCACCGAGGACCTGGTGTTCATGTTCGAGAGTATGGGCCTCGCCACCGGGATCGATTTCGACCGCCTGCTGGCCGCGCGCGAAGCGCTGGTGAACGGGCTGCCCGAAGAACCGGTCTACGGCCATACCCCTCAAGCGGGGCTGCCGAAGGGCTTCAAGCGCGCGGCATGAAGCGCCTTCCGCTCGAGGGCGTGCGCGTGGTCGAGTTCGCGCACATGGTGATGGGGCCGAGCTGCGGCCTGGTGCTGGCCGATCTTGGCGCCGAGGTGATCAAGGTCGAACCGCTCGAAGGCGACAACACGCGTCGCCTGGAGGCCGCAGGGGCCGGCTTCTTTCCGGTGTTCAACCGCAACAAGAAGAGCCTCGCGGTGGATCTCAAGCGTGCCGAAGGGCGCGACCTGGTGCTGCGCCTGCTCGAGGCGAGCGACGTGCTGACCGAAAACTTCCGCCCCGGCGCGCTCGACAAGCTCGGCTTCGGTTACGAGGCGCTCGCGGCGCGTAATCCGCGCCTCGTGTACTGCTCGCTGAAAGGCTTCCTCGACGGCCCCTACCAGCACCGCCCGGCGCTCGACGAGGTGGTGCAGATGATGGGCGGCCTAGCCTACATGACCGGCCTGCCGGAGCGTCCTCTGCGCGCCGGGTCGTCGGTGGTCGACATTCTCGGCGGCACCTTTGGCGCGGTGGCGGTGCTCGCCGCGCTGCGCGAACGCGAATCGACCGGTCGCGGCGCCCGCGTCACCAGCGCGCTGTTCGAGTCCACCGCCTACCTCGTGGCGCAGCACATGGCGCAGTACGAGATCACCGGCGAGGCGCCCCCGCCGATGTCGGTCAAGCGCCCCGCATGGGGCGTTTACGACATCTTCGAGACCGGCGACGGAGAGCGCCTGTTCGTCGGCGTGGTCACCGACACTCAGTGGGAGATTTTCTGCCGCGAGTTCGGCCAGACCGAGCTTGCGGCCGACGCGCGCCTCAAGACCAACGGCGCCCGGGTGCGCGAGCGCGGCTGGCTGATTCCGCGCCTGGGCGAGGCGATGAAGCGTTTCTCGAAGGCCGAGCTGGAAGCCAAGCTCGAGCGCATCGGCCTGCCCTTCGCGCCGATAGCGAAACCCTGGGACCTGCTCGCCGACCCGCACCTGACCGCCTCGGGCGCCCTGCACCCTACGCAGCTGCCCTCCGGCCGCACGATCCACGTTCCCGGCCTGCCGATCGCCTTCGGCGGCGAGCATCTGCCCAAGCGCTTCGATCCGCCGCCGGTCGGCAACGGCGCGCGCGACGTGCTGCGCGGTATCGGCTTTGGCGAGGCGCAGATCGACGCGCTCGCCGCCGCAGGGGTCATTTCCCTGCCGGCTGCTTGAATTCGATCTCGACGAACATGTACTCGTAGTCGTTGGCGTTCACCACGTCGTGCTCGACGCCGGCGTTCCTGAAATAGGGCACGCCCATCTTCAGCTCCGAGAAGCGCTCGCCGCCGGCCTCGAGCAGCTTGAGGCGCCCGTCCAGCATCGGCACCACCACGTAGTCGTATTCGTGGCGATGCCATCCCGTGGCGGCGCCCGGGGCGAAGCGCCACTCCGCGACGCGCGTGCGCTCGTTGTCGACGAACACCTTGGAGGTGGCTCTGGCGTCGGACACGCTCTAGCCTTTGCCTTTGAGCAGCGCGTCGATTCCGGCCTGCACGATCTGCTCGTCCTCGTGCGAGGCCACGCCCGAGGCGCCGATGGCGCCGACGCAGCAGCCCTCGGCGATGATCGGCAGTCCGCCCTGCACCGGCAGGACCGGCATCTTGAGCATCGACAGGCGCCCGCCGGCGACGCGCTCTTCCCACATCTTGCTCGGGCGGCGCGTGGTCGCCGCCGTGCGCGCCTTCTCCACCGCGATCGCGGCGTTGGCCGGCGTCGCGCCGTCCATCCGAATCAGGTGCAGCAGGTGCCCGCCGTCGTCGAGAATGGCGATGGCGACGTTCCAGTCGTTGCGCCGGGCCTCGGCTTCCGCCGCGGCGCTCATCTTGCGGCAGTCGTCCAGGGTCAGCTCGGGTCGAGTCCTCATTTTGGTGCGCTTTCCTCCTTGAGTGCGTTACGAATCTGTTCCAGCGCGGCGGGATCCTCGATGGTGGTCAGGTCGCCCGGGTCGCGCCCTTCGGCCAGTGCCTGGATCGAGCGGCGCAGCGTCTTGCCCGAGCGCGTCTTCGGCAGCAGCGTCACGAAGTGCACCGCGCGCGGCCGGGCGATCGCGCCGAGCTGCTTGTCGACGGTGTCCATAACCTCCTTCTCGAGCTTCTTTCTGTCGTCCACCGCGGCTTTTGCGACCGCGAACGCGAGCGGCATCTGACCCTTGAGCGGGTCCGCAACACCGACCACCGCGCACTCGGCGATCGCCGGGTGCATGCTCACCGCCTCCTCGATCTCGCGCGTGCCGAGGCGGTGCCCCGCGACGTTGATCACGTCGTCGGTGCGCCCGAGGATGAAGTAGTAGCCGTCCTTGTCCCGGATGCCCCAGTCGAAGGTCGAGTAGACCTGCTTCTTGCTGAAGGTCGAGTAGTAGGTCTTGACGTAGCGCTCGTCGTCGCCCCAGACCGTGGTCATGCATCCGGGCGGCAGCGGCGGCACGATTGCCACCAGCGCTTTCTCGTTCGGCGCCGCCTCGGCCGCATCGGACTCGCGCAGCAGCTTCAGCTCGTAGCCGTAGACCGGAAACGACGGGCTGCCGAACTTGATCGGGGTCTTTTCAATCCCCGGCACCGCGGACAAGATCGGCCAGCCGGTCTCGGTTTGCCAGTAGTGGTCGATGACCGGGATTCCCAGCGCCTCCGAGATCCAGACGTGGGTCGGCTCGTCCAGCGGCTCCCCGGCCAGGAACAGGTGCTTGAGCGACGATACGTCGTACTTTTTCAGGAACGCCGGGTCCTGCTTCTTCAACACCCGGATGGCGGTCGGCGCCGAGAACATCACCGACGCCTTATGCTCCTGGACGATCTTCCACCAGATGCCGGCGTCGGGCCGGATCGGCACGCCTTCGTACATGATCGTCGTCATGCCCGCGATCAGCGGCCCGTAGATGATGTACGAGTGCCCCACCACCCAGCCGATGTCCGAGGTGGTGAACATCGTCTCGCCCGCTTCGCCGCGATAGATCAGTTTCATCGACGAGGCGAGCGCCACCGCATAGCCGCCGACGTCGCGCTGGACGCCCTTGGGCTGTCCGGTCGTGCCCGAGGTGTACAGGATGTAGGACGGTTCGCTGGACTCGAGCCAGGCGCAGGGCACTTGCGCGCCGGCGTGGCGCGCGGCGAGCGCCTGCCAGTCGACGTCGCGCCCCGCCACGACCGGCATGGTCGGGTCGAGGCCGCGGCGGTAGATTAGCACCTTGGCCGGCGGGTTCTTGGCCAGCCTGAGCGACTCGTCCACCAGCGACTTGTACAGCACCGCCTTGCCCATGCGGCTGCCGCCGTCGGCGGTGATCATCAGGCTCGGCCTGGCGTCGTCGATGCGCGCCGCCAGGCTCGCCGCGGCAAAGCCGCCGAACACGACCGAGTGGATGGCCCCGATGCGCGCGCAGGCGAGGATCGCGAATGCGGCTTCCGGGATCATCGGCATATAGATGATCACCCGGTCGCCCTTCTTGACCCCGAGCGACTGCATCATCGCCGCGACGCGCTGCACCTCCTGGTGCAGCTCGCGGAAGGTATAGCTGCGCTCCTGGTCGACCTCGGTCGAGATGTACACCAGCGCCTTCTGCTCGGCGCGCGCCGCCAGGTGGCGGTCGATCGCGTTGTGGCACAGGTTGGTCTCACCGCCGATGAACCACTTCGCGAACGGCGGCCGCGAGTAGTCGAGCACCTTACCGAACGGCTTGTGCCAGTCGACCAGCTTCGCCTGCTCGGCCCAGAAGTCATCGCGCTGCTCGATCGAGCGGCGGTGGAAATCGCGGTAGTTCCCCATCACAGCCCCCTATTCGTCCCCCCGGGGATATTAGGCGTTCAGGTCGACGACCACCCTGCCCCGGATTTGCGCGCCGATAAACTTGTCGAACACGCTCGGCAGTTCGGCGAACGGGATCGTACGCGTGATCTCCTTCAGGTGGGCCGGACGCATGTCCCCCGCCAGCCTGCGCCAGACCTCCTGCCGCAAGGGCATCGGGCAGTTCACCGAGTCGACCCCGAGCAGGCTCACCCCGCGCAGGATGAACGGCAGCACCGTCG
>DAHVFK010000690.1 GCA_027317055.1 Betaproteobacteria bacterium
CATCCAGGTCGTGCGGGTCGAGGCCGAAGGCGTGGCCCTGGCGCGCGGCGCGCCGGGCGTAGAGCGCGAGCAGCTCGGCCGCGGTGTCGCGCACCTGCTTTGCCGCGCGCGCCCGGGCGCGGTCCCACTGGCCGCTGCCGAGCTTGTGCAGCGGCGCGGCCTCGGCCTGCGCGCCCGAGTAGCGGCTGATGACCGCCAGCTGCGACACCGGCACGTAGAGCTTGTCGCCGCCGTCGTACTCGAGCAGCAGGAACTCGTTGCGGCCATCGCCCAGGTCGAGCTCGACCAGGCCCTGGTAGCGGCCGATGCCGTGCTGCGCGTGCACCACCGGGTCGCCGATCTTGAGCTCCGAGAGGTCGCGCAGCACGCCCTCGACCGAGGTCGCTTTTTCCCTGCCGCGCGCGCGCCGGCGCACCGTGCCGGCGTACAGCTCGGCTTCGGTCACCACCGCCCAGCCCTCTTCCGGCAGCGCAAAGCCGCGCGCGAGGGGCGCTACGGTGAGCGAGAGTTCTGATTTTGAATTCAGAAAATCCTCGAAACTGCCGCACGGCTCCGGATGAACCCCGTATTCCGCCAGGTAGGCGGACATCGTTTCGCGCCGGCCGGCGGACTCGGCGGCGAGCAGCACGCGCAGGCCGCAGTCCGCGAGCCAGGCCTTGAGCGCCGCGAGCGGGTCGGCGGCGCGGCGGTCGACTGCGAGCGCGGGCAGCGCGGCGGCCGCGAACGGCTGCTCGAGCGCCTCGGGCTCCGCGTCGCGCAGCAGGTCGACGCGGGCGAAGCCGCGCGCGCGCTGGTAGAACTCCTCGGCCGGCAGGAAGATCTGCGCCGGCGGGAGCAGCGGCCGGTCCGGATCGCCGCCCAGCAGCCTGAAGCGCGACTGCGCGTCGCGCCAGAATTCGTCGATCGCCGCGGCGACGTCGTGGTGCAGCGCGAGCATCGCCTGCGGCGGCAGGTAGTCGAACAGCGTGGAAGGCGCGTCGAAGAACAGCGGCAGGTAGTACTCGACGCCGGCCGCGGGCACGCCGTTCGAGACGTCGCGGTAGAGCGCCTTCTTCGACGGGTCGCCCTCGAACAGCTCGCGGAAGCGGCTGCGGAAGCGCGCCCGGCCCGCCTCGTCGAGCGCGAACTCGCGCGCCGGCAGCAGGCGCACCTGCTGCACCGGGTAGAGCGTGCGCTGGCTGTCGACGTCGAAGGTGCGGATGGTGTCGATGCGGTCGTCGTCGAGGTCCAGGCGCAACGGCAGCGCGCTGCCCATCGGGTAGAGGTCGATGATGCCGCCGCGCACGCAGTACTCGCCCGGCGCGACCACCTGCGTCACGTGCTGGTAGCCGGCCACCAGCAGCTGCTTGCGCAGCGCATCGGCGTCGAGCCGCTCCCCGAGCGCGAGAAAGAACGTGTGCGCGGCGAGGTAGGACGGCGGGCACAGGCGCACCAGCGCGGTCGGCGCCGGCACCAGCGCGAGGTCGAACTCGCCGCGCTGGATACGGTACAGCGTGGCGAGTCGCTCCGAGACCAGGTCCTGGT
>DAHVFK010000691.1 GCA_027317055.1 Betaproteobacteria bacterium
GGTTGGTAGTGCCCACCTCGACGAGGCGGGCGCGCGACAGGCGCATGACGTCGGGGATACGGAAGCCGCCGCCGATCTCGACGAGCTCGCCGCGCGAGAGCACGACCTCGCGCCCGGAGGCGAGCGCGGACAGGGCGAGGAGCACCGCCGAGGCGTTGTTGTTCACCGCCATGGCCGCCTCCGCGCCGGTGAGCCGGCAGAGCAGCGGCTCGAGGATGCTGTGGCGCGAACCCCGCTTGCCGGACGCGACGTCGAACTCCAGATTGCTGTAGGTGCGGGAGACGGCGGCCATCGCTTCAACGGCCTCGTCGGCGAGCGGCGAGCGGCCGAGGTTGGTGTGCAGGATCACGCCGGTGGCGTTGACGAGCGGCCGCAGCGGCGCGCGCAGCGCGGCATTGATGCGCGCGCACACATCCGTGACGATCGCATCGTATGTTGGCGGGTGACCGCCAGCGCGGACGACGGCGCGTGCGGCGTCGAGTGCCTCGCGCGTTATGTCGCGCGCAAGGCCGGGGGGCGCGGCGCGCAGCCGCTCGTCGCCAAGCACGCGGTCGACCGGCGGGAGGGCGCGGAATGAATCTTCTTCCATCTGGCGAGATTGTAACCGGCGGCTCTTCAAATGCCGACGCAACCGTCGTATAATCGCGGGGTTCCGTTCACCTGCAAGGAGGCAGTGAGATGGACCGCCTTGCCATCCTCTCCCGCGATCTGTCATCGATCCTGGACCAACTGCATGCCGAGGCGGCTCAGCGCGAATTGTCGCAGTTCCAGGCGCCGCTCGCCTGGCTCGACGAAGCGAACGGCTGGCTGCGCTACGAGCTGAGCCGCGCGGCCTGTCCGGACATGCGCGAGGCCGTGCCGTTCACCTACGTCCCGGCGCACCTTCGGAAGTAGGTGCCCGGCGGGCGGATGGCCGGAGCCTGGCTGACGCGCGCTCCGGCCGCGCAGCGCTGCGAACCTCGCCCTCGGACCTGCATCGACGGATCGCGCACCGCCGTGCCTCAAGCCGGAGGGTGCTACGCAGCCTGGCTCTGGGAGTGCTCCATCGCGAGACTCGACGGCAGGCGTCGCCGCTCGCCGCGCGTCCCGAGCAGGTAGACGGTGGAGAAGGCGCCGATGAGCAGCGCCTCGACGGCGCAGGCGACGCCGAGGACGACGGTCATGTCGCGCCAGAACGGTTCGGGGAACATCTGCACGAGGTGGTCGGTCGCCGGGTTGAGCTGCCAGAAGTTATTGGTGAATACGATCGTGTGGAAGCGCTCGAAGGCAGCCTGGAAGCCAAAGGCCGCGAAGACGCCGATGCCGCCGACGAACAGCACGCCAAGTGCGAGCCCAAGCAGGCATTGCACCGCCAACTGGCGCACGCTGCCCTCGCGCGCCCAGATGAAGAATGCGGCCGCGTACGCGAGCAGGTAGACGACGCTGATCTCCTGGGTGCGGTTGACGAGCACAAAGAGACGCTTGACATCCTGCATGTGGCGGGTCTCGCGGGCGTTGAAGACGGAGGTCTTGAGCCCGTCC
>DAHVFK010000692.1 GCA_027317055.1 Betaproteobacteria bacterium
GCCTTGGACTGTGCACGACCTCCGCCGCACCGTCGCCACCGGCCTAGCGAAGCTTGGCTGCCCGCGAGTCGTGCAGGACCGTATCCTGAACCACGTCGACAGCTCTGTCGCGGCGATTTACGACCGTCACACCTACAACTCCGAAGCCCGCGCCTGGTTACAGAAGTGGGCAGACCATATGGACGCGCTTGCGACGCGCAACGTAGTGCCGCTATCGGCCGCGAGAGCCGCCTAGAATTTCAGATGAGCTTCGCCTCGTTCACTTGCCGCGAATCGCTCGGGCGGCTTCTAATATTCTCGCCAGGAGGTCAGACGTTGACTCGGAGGCGATGAGCGGGCTGCAGGCTTGGGCGGCATGGGCCAGAACGGAAGCGGATGCCATGGACCCGCTACGCGCGGGACCGCCGAGGCCGTATTGACCGTCGGCTGAGCGCTAATCTCGGCGTCGGCCGTTGAGACAGAAGACTATCGCGGGATAGAATCGAGAACCTCAACCGCGCAAAGAGAAAGGAGCGAACCCATGACGTAGCTATTCCGAAAAGGAGGCTTCGTCATGTCTCATACTTATCGCCGCCGCGGGCAGCGCCACGACTATGACTGGGTGCTGCGCGACTCTCGATGGATCAACGGGGTCCTGATTCCGTTTTGGATCGATGCGCGTTCGAAGGAAGGACGACGCGCGCTTGCCCGCTTTCACTCCGACGCGTGCTGGACGCTAGGGAGCACTGCGCCGCACTGGTACCGGCGCGTCTTCGATCATCGCCTGCGCACGCTGAACGTCAGGCAGCTTCGCCGCTGGCTCGACGATCCCGGTTACGACCCGGTATTCGAAGTTCGACACCGGCACTGCGCGAATTGGAGCTGGTGGTGACCGGTGTCAGTCGAACTGTCTCCGGCTCTCCAGCATTCCTTGCGCACCGACAGGCGCGCCGGTATTCGCGATCACGTAGCCCATGGCCCGGTATCCCCGGCGCCGCTTCTGCCACATGCGGGTCAAAGCTGGGTGTCCCGAATCGACGTAGTCGTAGATCCGGACGTCGCTCTTGCCGATGTGGGTGCGGTGCAGACGACCGGCGTACTGTTGCAGCGTTCCTGTCCAGGAGATGGGCATCGCGAGCGCCAGCGTATCCAGTGGTGGATGGTCGAAACCCTCCCCGATCAGTCTGCCCGTAGCGAGGAGCACGCGTGGCTTTTCGGGCGGCAATGCGCGCAGGTCCTGGATCACTTTCATGCGCTGCAGTTTGGATAGTCGCCCGTGCAATACAAACAGGGAATCGATCGTACCGCGGAGAACATTCTCGACCACTTCAAGATGGTCGGTGCGCTCGGTCAATACCAGGATCTTCCTGCCCTCGCGGTAGCCCTGACGAATATCGGCCGCGATTGTCTCGGTACGCCGCGTATCGGACGAAAGGCGCTGGAATACGTCCTGAATGCCGGCCTCGGGGGGCAAATCCAACGGCGTGGCGAGAAATCGCGGAATCACGCGCAATACGGCAGGTGCGCCTTCAGGGTTCGCG
>DAHVFK010000693.1 GCA_027317055.1 Betaproteobacteria bacterium
GATCATGAGCGTGCGCCACGGCCTCGATCCGCTCCGGCAGGGTGCCGTTGGCACGGGCCAGCATGGATCGGTCGATGCATTCGTGACCGGTGCGGATCGCCTCGACCGCCGCCTGACGGAGCAGACTAGCGATGCCGCCGATCAGGCCACCCGCGGCGCCCAGGATGAATTGCGCCAGGCCGGGATCGGTCAGGCGCGAGGGACGCCAGAGCGGTAGCTGCTGCGCGAACGTCGCCAGCAGCCTGGCGTAGTCCGTGTCGTCGAATTGCCAGCGCGGCAACGTGAGCAGCTCGAAGCGATTGGCCAGCTGCTCGTCGCGACGGAAGATCTGGGCGATGTCCTTGGTGGCGAAGCAGCCGAGCGAAACGCCGGTGACCGAGCCCATGGTGCGGAGATCGACCAGGATGGGGCCGGTTCCACTGCCGCTGATGTTGTGCAGATCGTCAATCAGGAGCAGCCGCAAGCCGACATCCTGGATCGCGCGGGAGGTCTCGCTGCGCAGCTGCGCGATGGTGTGTCGCGGCGCCGGCTCGCGGCCGAGCGCCTGCAGGATGCTCGACAGCAAGGGCGGGATCCGGGGGCCGTTGGGCGCCTGTACCAACGCGACCGGGATCGTCGCCCGCTCCGCGGCGGGGTCCTCCGGCAGGACATGGCGCGAGAGGAAGCGACGCGCAATCGCGGTCTTGCCGTTGTTGCTCGCGCCGATGACCAGCAGATTGTCCGGTCGCATGCGCCGCTCGGAACGCAGGATGCGGTCGAGCCGCTGGTGTGCCTGCTGCGCGCGGCCGTAGCCGATCCAGAGATCGCGATCAAATGCAGGCAATCCGCTGTGCGTCGTCGAGCCGAAGCAGACCGCGGGCCGCCTCGTCCAGATGCGTGGCGGCATTCGCGTCGCCCACTCAGAGGCGCTCGACGTCGGTGAACGGAACAACGGCGACGCTGGCCCAGGTGGGAGCCGGCATGGCCGGCTCCGCGACCGTGGCCGTTGAAGCTGCTGGGTCTACGGGAGACGCCAGACCTGCTTCCCGAACGCCCTTGGCCGCATGGCGCGACCGTTCCGCCTTGCGGCGCGTGGTCGCCGTCAGCGCCGCCGCCTCGATCGACTTGATCTTCGCCACGTTTTCGAACAGGCGTTCCTCGGTTCGGTCCTGGGATTTGGAGGCGTGCAGGGCGCGGCGGGACGCTTCGCTCTGAGCGAGCGTCATGTCCGGGCGGGGCACCCGGGTGGGCACCGCAACATACGCGTCAGTGGACTCGTCGAGAACCCAAACTTGCGCCAGGCTCCGCGGATCATAGACCACGATGCGTGCGACACGGTGCTGATTGTCCCGCCGCCACAATGGCAGCAGGTCCGCGGAGCTGTAGTCGACCCGGAACAGACGGATCCCCGAGCGCGTCAGCGCCCGCATCTCATAGGGCAGGAAGTCGAGCAGCAGCCGGTCGGTCGGCAGACGCGGTGGAACGCGGTCGGCGTCACGCAGGTCTGCCCGGCGATACCAGCCGAGGTAGCGA
>DAHVFK010000694.1 GCA_027317055.1 Betaproteobacteria bacterium
TCGCGCCCTGGACGAACGCTCCACCATAGTAGGTCAGGCTGATAGCGAGGCCGTCGAATTTGGGTTCTACCGCGTAGTCGACGATGTCCTGGCCGAGCGCTTCGCGCACGCGCCTGTCGAAGGCATGAACTTCATCGACATCGAACGCATTGTTCAGCGAAAGCATCGGCGTACGATGCTTCACCTCGGCGAACTCGATCAGCGGCTCGGCGCCTACGCGCTGTGTCGGGGAATCCGGGCTGGCCAGTTCCTTGTGCCTTTGTTCCAGCTCGACGAGCTCGCGGAATAGCCGGTCGTACTCGACGTCAGGGATCTCCGGCCGATCCAGCGCGTAGTACAGCCGATTGTGCCGCTCGATCTCCCGCCGCAGCCAATCGACACGATCGCGGACCGACTTCGCGACGTTCATCGGCCCGTCGCTCACGAAAACAAGCGCAGTGCCAAAGGCCCTCCCGGAGGGAGCCCCCGCCCCTCTAACGCCTGACGCACGGCATCGAGTTCGGCGCCGATCGCATCCAGCGACTGCTCCTCGAGCGGACGTTCGTTGTCGTCGATCAGAGAGCCTCCGAGGCCGGCGGCCAGCTGGCGCGCGAAGCGCACCATCGATTCATATGTCTTTCGGACCTCCGGTACGCGAGGCACGTCGAGCGAAAATGCCAGCTTCGCGACCTCCCCATCCTTCTCTCCTCCGACCACGATCACGGCGTACAGCACGCGCTCATGCGCATCGCGCAAAGCATGCTGCCTATCGGCCACGCGCTCGAGCCCGGCGGCCGCGATCGCGGACTCCAGTCTGGCCTCGGGAAACACACTGCCGGCCGTCGGTACCAGATTGAGCACTATCTGGATATCGGCATCGGCACAGAATTGGTCGAGTTCGCGTGCCCTGTCCATCGCCTGTTTCATCTCCGGTGCAATCGCAGAGGCACCCAGGGTCGCCGCCAGGTTTTCGACCTCGGAGCGGAACTCGATCAGTTCGCCTTCGTTGACGACGCCCGCGCGTGAAACTAGCTGGAGCGCGATCTGGAACGAGCCGTAGGCCGCTGCATCGCCGTGCGCGATGCGCTTCCAAGCGCCTCCCTCGTCCCGGCCAGCCGCCAGAACGCGCTTCGCGAATCGGTGCTCGAGCGGCGCCCAGACTTCCAGAAAGGCGGCGGCGGAAAGCGACCGTGCCGGCGAAAGTGCGATCACGTAGTCCAGCACTTCGGCGGGCAGTGCCTGCGTCGACGCGCCCGGCTCAGGACTCAACTTGCGAATTGCGGGCTCCAGGGTGGGCTCCCGCCGCTGCGCCGCCTCACCCAGCAGCACGTCCTCGTGCTGCGAGCCGAAGGTGCGCTCCGCCCGCTTGGTCGCAATTCGCTCCTGCACCCGGTTGAAGACGATTACGCCGACGATCGCGAGCATACCGATTAGCAGGAGCCCGAGCTGGAATTCGCTCATGTGATCAGGCCGCAGGACGCGGACGGGCGCCGAAGGCCGTCAGGCCGCGAGCTCCTCTCGCATG